>NZ_LMDT01000010.1:0-107557 GCF_001425885.1 Ensifer sp. Root1252
TCTGTTCCCGGCGATCCTCGGCCATGAGGGTGCCGGCGTCTCTGTTCCCGGCGATCCTCGGCCATGAGGGTGCCGGCGTCGTCGTTGATGTCGGCCCGGGCGTGACCTCGGTCAAGAAGGGCGACCATGTCATCCCGCTCTATACGCCGGAATGCCGCTCCTGCCCGTCGTGCCTGTCGCGCAAGACCAACCTGTGCACGGCGATCCGCTCGACCCAGGGCCAGGGCCTGATGCCGGATGGCACCTCGCGCTTTTCGATCGGCAAGGACAAGATCCATCACTATATGGGCTGCTCCACCTTTGCCAATTACACCGTGCTGCCGGAGATCGCGCTGGCCAAGGTCAATCCCGACGCGCCGTTCGACAAGATCTGCTACATCGGCTGTGGCGTCACCACCGGCATCGGCGCGGTGATCAACACGGCCAAGGTCGAGATGGGTGCGACCGCGATCGTCTTCGGCCTCGGCGGCATCGGCCTCAATGTCATCCAGGGCCTSMGGCTTGCCGGCGCCGACATGATCATCGGCGTCGATCTCAACAACGACAAGAAGGCCTGGGGCGAACGCTTTGGCATGACCCACTTCGTCAATCCGAAGGAGGTTGGCGACGACATCGTGCCTTACCTCGTCAACATGACGAAGCGCGGGGCCGACCAGATCGGCGGCGCCGATTATACCTTCGATTGCACCGGCAACACCAAGGTGATGCGCCAGGCGCTCGAAGCCTCGCATCGCGGCTGGGGCAAGTCGGTGGTCATCGGCGTTGCCGGTGCCGGCCATCGTGCCTTACCTCGTCAACATGACGAAGCGCGGGGCCGACCAGATCGGCGGCGCCGATATACCTTCGATTGCACCGGCAACACCAAGGTGATGCGCCAGGCGCTCGAAGCCTCGCATCGCGGCTGGGGCAAGTCGGTGGTCATCGGCGTTGCCGGTGCCGGCCAGGARATCTCCACCCGYCCGTTCCAGCTCGTCACCGGCCGCAGCTGGATGGGCACCGCCTTTGGCGGCGCSCGCGGCCGCACCGACGTGCCGAAGATTGTCGACTGGTACATGGAAGGCAAGATCGAGATCGATCCGATGATCACCCACACCTTGGCCCTCGAAGACATCAACAAGGGCTTCGAGCTGATGCACTCCGGCGAGAGCATCCGCAGCGTGGTTCTATTTTAGTCCAATGAAGGATCACGGTCGACCGGTCGGAATTCCATAAACCCCTCAGGGAATAGGGCAGCCCTCCACCTGTCCTATGCCGAGTTCCCGCTCGGCAAGCAGCGACCGCATTTGTGGTCGCCGCAACAAAATCGCGTAACAAAATCGCAGAATGTATCGACGGAACGCGGCGGTTGCAGCGATGGTGGCTTCCCCTGAGGGAGCATCAAAGCGGTGCCCTGCTCGGGTTGCACTCAGGATGAGAGCAGGCCGGTGTGGCTCCACCTAAGTTTGAGACACCGGCCTCTTCGCCTGGGACGGAAAAATTCACACGGCTGCAGCGTGGGCGCAATTTCGACCAAGCGCGAAGTTTGCATCGCCGCAGTTTTTCCAGAAGCTAAATTCTAAGCCGTCTTCTCAAGAAAGTCTGCCATCTCGGCGTTGTAGTAGACCTTGGTCCGTGGACCAGCAAGAATTGGGTCAATCATGCGGACGCACTCTTTGTAGTGCTCAGTCTTGCGATGGTCCTCCAGAGCCTCGGCCGATTGAAAGACTTCATAGATCAGGAACGTGTTTTCGTCCTGCGGATCGCGCAAAACATCGAAGCGCAGATTGCCGGGCTCGCGGCGTGTGCCCTCGTAGTTGATGCGAAAGGCTTGGAGAAATTCGGCCGCATGGCCTTCCTGGACCTTGATGCTGACCATCTGAATGAGCATGTCGTTTTCCTTGGTAAAGTTAGAGCGGCACGCTGGTGCGTGCGAAGAAAGGGTTTAGAGACCGGGAGCCTTCCACATGGCGGTGGTGACGCCTTCATCGACCAGTTGACGTTGAAGAGCGTAGGCTCGGGCCCAACGCTCGCCGGCATTGTCGTAGATCGCCTTGTGTTCGAGATTGGGTTCGAAGTGTCGGTCCCAACGAACCCAGCTTTCGGCGGCCTCGACGAAATTGCGGTGGAATCCAACGCCGATTGCCGCCGACGCGGCACAGCCGAGAGCAGTCGCCTCCTTGACGACGGGTGTTACCACCGGCAAGCCGGTTGCATCGGAGAGGATTTGTGACCAATGGGCGGACTTGGAGGCGCCGGCCGCAAAGACGATCTTGTCAGGTATTTTGCCGGAAAGTTTGAAAATGGCGGCAAGGTTGCGGGCCGCAACAATGGCGGCGTTTTCCTGCAGAGCGCGAAAGATTGCCGCCTTGCCGGATTTTTCCGGATCGATGGAGAGGTTCAGCAGTGACGGGGCCGCGTGATACCATTTTCCATAGTGCATCACGTCCGAGAACACCGGGATGATGCCGTACGCACCTGGAGGAACAAGGGCCGCCTTCTGCTCCAGCAAGCGATAGGCGTCGCCGCCGGGGCCGACGGTTATGATTTCCTCAGCGCCGAAGCTGTCGCGGAACCACCGCATCACGATGCCGACGAAGAAGCTGATTGCCTCGGCCTGGTTGAGACCCGTGACGACGTGGGGGTTGATACGCAAATCCATCGACGGATCCGTAACAGACGGCGCCACATTGACCACCTGCTGCCAGAAGGTGCCACCAAGCACCGCGCAGTCACCTTCGTTGACGATCCCGAGACCGGCGGCGCCGATCTGGCAGTCACCGCCACCCATGACGACCGGCGTGCCGGCGGCAAGACCGGTTTCTTGCGATGCCTGCGAAGTAACGCGGCCGATCACAGTGCCCGGCTCGGCACTCGGCGGGAAGATATCGTCACGCATACCGACCTTGGACATGGCATCCGGAAGCCAGTTGCGCGCCGCCAAGCTATAAAGACCGGTCGTGCCAGCGTTCGAGGGATCGCTCGCGATCACGCCTGAAAGCCGGGCGAGCACCCAGTCCGAAAGCATGCTGACGCGATGAACACGATCGTAGACGTCGGGAAGGTTGCGCTTCAGCCAGAGTAGACGGGGCAGGGCGCCCAGCGCAAAGGTTTGGCCGGATTGGGCATAGAGTTCCGCCTCAAGCTGCGGAAAGTCCTGCTTCAGGTCGCGAACCTCGTTGTTGGCGCGGCTGTCGACATTCGCGCAAGCCCAGATTTCGCGACCGTCGCGATCATAGGCGACAATGGCTTCGCGCATGCTGGTGGCACTGACGGCCGCAATATCGGCTGCCCGGATCCCCGCATCAGCAATGACGCGGCGGATCGCCCGCGCCAAAAGTGTCCAGTTGCCCGTAACATCGAAATCCATCGAGCCGGCAAAGCGCGGATCAGCCTTGTGCCACCACTCATGCTGGGCGCTGGCGAGCTGGTTGCCGTCGTGGTCGAAGATGACGGCGCGGCCGCTCCCCGTGCCAGCGTCGACGGCCAGGAGATATCTTGCGTTCATCGTGATGCTCAGTCCTTGATCTCGAGCAGGCCGGCTGCGGTGGTTTCATCGGTGATGAGGATACCGACGAATTTTCCCCGCAATGCAGAATGGATGGCTTGTACCTTTTGCAGGCCGCCTGCCGCGGCCACGACCTTTTCGGCGCGCGACAGGGTCGCGAGCTTCACCCCGATCACGCGATCGTGCAGCGGCAGATCGAGCACCTCGCCCTGTTCATTGTAGAACTGACAAAGGATGTCTCCGACTGCGCCCTTGCGGCGCAGCGGCTCCACTTCATCAGGGGTGACATAACCGGAGCGCACGACCGTCGAGGCAGGCGAAAGCTCGCCGATACCAACGAGCTGAAAGGATGCGTTGAGCGCCATGTCGAGCAGGTTGGCGACTGCCGGTTCAGAGGAGAGGTTGCTTGCAACCTGCGGGTCTCTGACGACAAGAGGGGCGGGGACGAGATGGACGCTGCTTCCCCAATTGGCGGTGCGCATACCGTCTACATAGGTTCCGACGCCGCCGGTGAGGCTGACAAGGCCGATATCGCGTTCATTGGCGAGATGGCCGAGCCGCTGAATCGTGTTGCTGACGGTGGCGCCCCAGCCAACCGCCAGGAGGTCGCCATGCTGCAGGCGCTGCATGAGGAACTGGGCGGCCGCCTGGCCCAGACGGTCGCTCGGATCCTGATCGGGCAGTTGCGGCACGACATAGGCCTCCAGCAATCCGTAGCGCTCCTTGATCTGACGTTCGAGTGCCAGACATCCCTGATAGCGCGAATTGATGCGCACCTGGATAATGCCCGAACGCCGACCGCTTTCCAGAAGACGCGACACCTTGATGCGCGACATGTTCAGCCGTTCGCCGATCTCGTTCTGAGTCAAGCCGTCATTGTAGTAATACCAGGCAATGCGGGTGAGGGTCTCCTCGTCCGCATCCGCGTAACTCCACTCGCCATTGTCCGAAGCCATGCGGCCCATTCCTTTGGGTTGTTGTGATCATTTGAATATTGCAAAAACATTTGATACGTCAACGGTGTTGAGTGCCGAAATAATTTATTGATCGGCAACCGACTGATATTGCGCGACTATTTGCGCGTCTGGTCCTCATGTAGTCATTTCCTTCTCCGTTCGACACAGATGACCATATTGACGGTGGTAGGGCATTATGATCACATGATGATAACAGAATACATTTGAACAGGTGGGGAATGGTGAAGGAACAAGCGGCCGGGAAGGTCGCCCTTCTAGAGGACATCTGGAAATCCTTTGGTGCGGTGCCGGTCTTAAAGGGCGTCTCGCTGGCGCTCGAAGCCGGAGAAGTGCACGCGCTTCTCGGAGGCAGTGGCGCAGGCAAATCCAGTCTGATGAAGATTATGTCCGGAGTTATCCCGGCCAACTCCGGCCGCATCGAAATCAACGGCCGGACGTTGATGCATGCCTCGCCGGCTCTCGCCCAAGACCTCGGTCTCTATCTGGTGCCGCAGGAAGCGCATATCCTGCCAAACCAGACGGTTTTGGAAAATATCTGTCTGGGCTTGACGCTGTCACCACGCTCGCTGCGGCCTCGCGTCGAGGCGCTTGTTGCCGAGCTTGCCGTTGCGGTGGATCTCGATGCGCAGGCAGCATCGCTCGAGATCGCCGAACGGCAGATCGTCGAAATTCTGCGTGGCCTGGTGCGGGACGCGCGCGTCCTCATCCTCGACGAGCCAACCTCGGCTCTGACACCCTTCGAGTCGAGCGCACTTTTCGAACGTGTGCGAAAACTGCAGGGGCAGGGCGTCGGCATTTTCTTCATTTCCCACAAGCTGCGTGAAATCCGAGAAATCTGCAGCGCGATCAGCGTGCTTAGGGACGGTGTCATCGTGCTCTCGGGGCCGCTCGACGACCATACGGACGCCGAGATCGTGGAGGCAATGAGCCGTGTACCGCTTGCAGCCGGCAACGGACCCGCCAAGCTCGGGCGCAAGGTGGCGCAGATCGGTCAGCCGAGGCTCACGGTGCGCGGGCTGTCGGGAGAGGGCTTTCGCGACATCGACCTAGATGCCAGGGCAGGGGAGATCCTCGGTCTTGCCGGTGTCGTCGGTGCCGGGCGCACGGAGTTTGCCGAGACACTTTTCGGCTTGCGCAGACAAACCGCCGGGAGCGTGCATCTTGAAGGCAAGGAGCTGAAGAACCGGCAGCCACGGTCGTGCATCAATCACGGCCTCGTCTATCTGCCGGAAGACCGCCAGCAGAACGGCCTTTTCCTCGAAGCGCCGCTCTACTGGAATGTCTCGTCCTATCTTATCCATCGCCTGCCGTTTTTCCTGCGGCCGGGAATTGAACGCCGGATCTTCGACGGCTTTCGCGACAGCATGGGCATAAAATGCACCGGCGCCGGCCAGGCAGCGCGTGGCCTTTCCGGGGGCAACCAACAGAAGGTTCTCATGGCAAAATGCCTATCGGCGAAGCCGAAGGTGTTGATCCTCGACGAACCGACGCGCGGGGTGGACGTTGCCGCCCGCAACGACATCTACGGACTGATCCGCACGCTTGCCGGCGACGGCGTCGCCATCGTCCTCATATCCTCCGATTTTGACGAGATCGAGCAATTGGCCGATCGCGTTCAGGTCATGGCCTTTGGCCGACACGGCGGCGAACTCTCGGACGCGATCAGCGTGGATGCAATCGCCAGACTGGCCTTCGGCGCCTCGGAGGCTCACCATGCTTGATCTCTTCGCCCGGAACCGCGTTGTCACGCTCATCTTCATCCTGACCCTTGCCTACGCCGCAATCGGCGCAGCGGCGCCGGGCTATCTCTCCGGAGCAACGGTCTCGACCGTGCTGTCGAGCAGCCTGGTTTTGATGCTGATCTCGCTTGGCACCATGGTCGTTATCCTGACGCGCAACATCGATGTGTCGAGCGGCTCGGTGCTCGGTCTGAGTGCCGCAGTGCTTGGCCTCACGTTGAATGCGGGTCTCTGCCTGCCGCTCTCGATCGCCCTTTGTCTGCTCACCGGCGCGCTGGCAGGTGCGTTCAACGGGCTGATGGTCGCCTATCTCGGCATACCGTCGATCGTCGCCACCCTTGGTACGCTTGGTCTTTATCGCGGCGTCATGCTGGTCATGACCGGTGGACGCTGGATCGAGGACCTGCCGCAGGATCTGAAGGCGCTTTCCACCAATCTCGGCTTCGGTTTCTCAGCGCTGACAGTCGTCGTCGTTCTGCTAATCGTCACGCTCTGGATTTTCGTGCGCAAGACGCGTTTCGGCCGCTTCTTCTATTCGGTCGGCGACAACAAGGCGGCAGCGCACCACCTCGGCGTGCCGGTGCGGCGCGTCCAATTTGCCGCCTTCGTCGCGGCCGGATCTTGCGCCGCTCTGGCAGGCGTCGTCTTTGCCGCCCAGATCGGCTTCATTCCCAACCAGGCGGGCAACGGCATCGAACTCAAGGCGATCGCGGTCAACGTTCTCGGCGGTGTCAGCCTTCTCGGTGGCACCGGATCGGTCGCAGGCGTTGTCGCCGCCGTGATCTTCATCACCTCGATCGACAGCGCACTCGTCTTCCTGAAAATTCCCGCCTACTGGAACGACTTCATCGCCGGTGCGCTACTGCTCTCGGTACTCCTTCTCGATGGCCGCATTCGTCAACTTATCGATCGGCGCATTCGTGCCCGCCGCTACGCCATCCACGATCGTGCGCCCGCCCACGATACCAAGTCTACAACATCCAGGATCGCGGAGACGAGCCGATGAAAAAGTTGATCTTCCGCTGGGAGACCGCGTTGCTCGCCATGCTGGTGGCGGAGCTTGCAATCTTCGGCATCATCAATCCGCGCTTTCTCAATCCCGCGAACCTGATCTACGGCACCTCGGATTTCGTCCAGATCGGCATCGTCGCCTTGCCGTTGACTTTGGTGATCATCGCCGGCGGCATCGACGTCTCCTTCGCATCGGCCATCGGCCTTGCAGCAATTGTGTTCGGAGTCGCGACTTTCTACGCCGTACCGCTGCCGCTATCGATCCTGATATCGCTTGCGACCGGCGCGATTTGCGGCCTGTTCAACGCCAGCGTTATTCACCTGTCGAAGATCCAGCCTCTCGTTGTCACCCTCGGCAGCCTCTATCTGTTTCAGGGAACGGCGACCGTCGCTTCGGGCTTTGTCGGGGCTGGCGGTTACGAGGGGATCGGCAACTTCCCGGAAGCCTTCAATGGGTTCGGCTACGCACAACTGTTCGGGCTGCCCGCGACCCTTGCCGTATTTCTCGGGCTTGCATTCGTGCTCGTGGTGCTCCTGCATTTCACGCGCTTCGGCCGTGCCGTCTTTCTTGTTGGCCAATCGGAGAGTGCGGCTCGTTTCGCCGGTATTCCCGTGGCCACCATCCAGACCGTCACCTACGTCGTCACCGGACTTTGCGCCGCGGTGGCGGGGCTGGTGATGTCCGCCTATTTCGGCTCTGCGCGCGTCGATCTCGGAGCCGCGACGCTGCTTCCAGCCGTGACGGCGGCCGTGCTGGGTGGTGCGTCGATCTACGGCGGGCAGGGGTCCATTCTCGGCACGCTGATTGCCACATTCGTCATCGGCTACCTGCAGCAGGGCCTGCAGGCGAGCGGTGTTTCAAGCCAGATTTCCAGCGCACTTTCGGGAGGGTTGCTGGTTATAGCGGTCGCACTGCGCCACGGAAGCGCTTTGCTTTCCGATTTCGTCGCCGTTGCCCGGCAACAGAAGAGCCGGGCGGCTGTCACCTCAGGAGGAGAAAGAAAATGAACAACACAATCGTCAAAACCGCCGCCCTTGCGGCCAGCCTTCTTGCCGGCACCGTGCTTGCATCAGGTACGGCGCAGGCCGAATCCCAGATCGCCTTCATCCCCAAGCTAGTCGGTGTCGGCTTCTTTACCAGCGGTGGGGCCGGAGCGGTAAAGGCCGGCGAAGAGGTTGGCGCAAAGGTCACCTACGACGGTCCGACCGAGCCAAGCGTCTCCGGCCAAGTGCAGTTCATCAACAACTATGTGAACCAGGGCTACAACGCCATCATCGTTTCGTCCGTTTCGCCGGATGGACTTTGCCCGGCCCTGAAGCGTGCGATGGAGCGCGGTGTGCTGGTGATGACCTGGGATAGCGACGTCAATCCGGATTGCCGGAGCTACTACATCAATCAGGGCACGCCAGAACAACTCGGAGGTCTGCTTGTCGACATGGCCGGCGAGGGCGTGAAGAAGGAGAAGGCGAAGGTTGCCTTCTTCTATTCGAGCCCGACCGTCACCGACCAGAACGCCTGGGCGGAAGCTGCCAAGGCGAAGATCGCCAAGGAGCATCCCGGCTGGGAGATCGTCACCACGCAATATGGCTACAACGATGCGCAGAAGTCGCTGCAGACGGCAGAAAGCATCCTGCAGACTTACCCCGATCTCGACGCGATCATCGCGCCCGACGCCAACGCCTTGCCGGCCGCAGCCCAGGCCGCTGAAAACCTGAAGCGGGCAGATGGCGTCACGATCGTCGGGTTTTCGACACCGAACGTCATGCGGCCCTACATCGAGCGGGGCACGATCAAGCGGTTCGGTCTCTGGGATGTGACCCAGCAAGGCAAGATCTCGGTCTTCGTCGCGGACCACGTCTTGAAGAACGGTCCCATGAAGGTCGGTGACAAGCTGGAAGTCCCAGGCGTCGGCACGGTCGAAGTCTCGGCCAACAAGGTTCAAGGCTACGACTACGAGGCCGAAGGCAACGGTATCGTGCTGCTACCCGAGCGTACCGTCTTCACCAAGGATAATATCGGCAATTTCGACTTCTGATCTTGAAAACACCAGGCCGGGTGGCCTGCGAATGGCCGCCCGTTCTCACTTGATGAAAAATGGAAACCCATCATGAAAAGCCGCTGGGACGACATCGACGCCAACCGTTACGTGGAGGCCGCCCGGTCCGCTGGCCATAGCGAAGCGTTGGGGCTACGCATCTATACCTCGCGCATCATCGGTGGCGATCCGGACCTTGTGCTGCACGGCGGCGGCAATACATCGGTCAAAGTGACGGGCGAGGACGGCTGCGCGCTCATGCATATCAAGGGCAGCGGTTGGGATCTCGACACCATCGAGGCGCCTGGCCTGCCAGCGGTGCGATTGCCGGAGCTTCTGGCGGCGCGCGACGGGCTGAGGCTCTCCGATCCCGATATGGTCGCCTTGCTGCGCGCCAATCTGCTGGATGCCAGCGCGCCCAATCCTTCGGTCGAGGCGCTTTTGCATGCCTTCATCCCCCACGAATTCGTCGACCACACGCATGCAACCGCGATCCTGGCGCTAGCGGATCAACCTGGCATGCGCGATACCGTCGAACGTCTCTACAGCGGCCGCGTAGCCTTCGTGCCGTATGTGATGCCAGGTTTTGACCTATCAATTGACGGAGCTCGCATCTTTGATGCCCACCGCGATTGCGAGGGCCTCTGGCTGGAAAATCATGGCCTGTTCACTTTCGCCGGCACGGCGCGGGCGTCGTACGAATTGATGATCGAGTTTGTAACATTGGCCGAGGAGGAACTGGCGAGCAAAGGGATTAAACTGACCGGTCCGCAACAGAGCGACCGGAGTCCCGACGCCGCTCTGCAAACACGTCTCACCTCAGTGCTGACTGGCGAACGGTCCCCTTTGCCCCCGGCGTTTCGCTGGATTATCGCTCAACGGAGGCAATACGTCAGCACGTGCGCAAGAGCAATGTCGAAGAGATTGCCCTTCGCGGCACCGTAACGCCCGATCACGTCATTCGCATCAAGCCTTGGCCGATGTTCATTGACGCAGGTGCGCGTGATCTCGAAATCGAACAGGCGCTGGAGAGTTACAAGGAGCGCTACCGCGCTTACTTCAATCGCCACGCCGCGCACTCAGCAGAGCCGAAAACCATGCTCGATCCCTATCCGCGTGTCGTGGTCGTGCGTGGAGAGGGCATGTTTAACATCGGCACCAACGTAAAGGCCGCCAAAATCGGCGGAGATCTTTGCGAGCAGGCGACACGTGCGATCAATGCTGCTGAGTCGTATGGCCGATTCACGCCAATTGGAGAGGCCGAGTTGTTCGCCATGGAGTACTGGGTTCTCGAACAGGCGAAACTGAAGGTCACTCAGGCAAACTGAGCCGGAAGACGGCAGCGGCGATTATGGCTGTATCGGCGCATGGCAACACAAGAATTGGCGCCGTTTTCCGCGTGGCTGCTTGACCGGGGATCGTCTCTAACCTGCGGGTATGCCGCATGCCATCGCCGCGCATCAACTGTTTTTTTACTTGAAGAATTCTTCGATATTGGCCGGAGTTTTTTGCCGGTTATGTTGGGTACGTTGCACCCAACTCCTTGGTCATGCTGGCGACGTGTTTTCGCGAGGCGGATTGCCAAACTCTAGTCCAGAAGCGACAAGCCACCCGACATTCGCGTGGTAGTTTTAGAAAAAAAACATGCTCCATAATGGGTCCGGTCTTTAACTTCGTCTTGTTGTCTCACGGACAGTCCCTATTACCTGCGACGACACGCCCTCTACTTCCTCACTGCCGATCTTCGGGGCGTACCTTGCCGATCTCCTGATTACCCCGCCGCAGAACTTGGAAGAGCATCTTTCGGCCTTGCTCCGTCAACAAGTCCGTACCCTCCTGCAGAGCCTCGCGCCATGCAGGTCCGCGCTCTTCGGCTTCTTCATATGCAAGTGCAAAGTCGGATGCCCGCCGCGTCTCGTAGAGAGCTTCAAAGAGGAGTTCGGCCTGTTTAAGGTCTTTGTCGCGCTTCAGAACGAAGTGGCCGTCCGTTCGGCGCTTGGTCGCAATGATAAGCTTGTGAACAGCGTACCGAGACGGCTCCGGAACATTAACCGGGATACCGCTCTTGTGCAGCAGCACCGTTCTCATCGGATCTCGGATGAGGAAGTCCAAGTAGCGCAGCGGGTCTGCGCTGGCACCGCCGAGAGCGGGCATCGTTGACGGCTGATCGCTATAGTCGTCGGAGCCGCGGTTGGAGGTCAGGAACTCCACCCTGTAGCCGCGCTTGGTTTGGAACGCACTCGACGCTGCCGATCCCGATCGATGCGGGACAGGCCGGAAGGTGGGATCGACCGAGCGCAGGAGATCGAGGATCGGGGGGAGGGAGTCTTCGACCTCCCGGCTGACGGCGTAGTCTTGAGCGATGTCTGCATCGCCAGTTACGATCGTCGCCATGGGCAGGCGCACGCCGAGGATGCCGCTGTAGGTCTGGAAGGCCACCGTGCCGATGAGGACGCCGCGGAGCCGAAACAGGCCTCCGGCTGCGAGCGCCTCGACGATATCGCCGGACATGGGGTCGGGCGCGATCATGCCTCCTTGCCGGGTCAGCGAGGCCACGATGCGCCTGCGATCCCGCAGACTGTCCTTGTCACGTTTGAAGTCCTCGACGCGCTGCGCGATCTCTTCATCGTCAGCAGGACCGACGTAGCGGCGCTTCTTGCCGCCCGAGCCATCCGGCATGTCGAAATACCAGTAGCGCTTGCCCTTGACCTCTGATGTGATGAAACGGCCCTCGGGCGGGAAGTCTGCTGTCCATGCCGCGTCCATAGTCCTCTGCGCCAGCTCAGCAAGCATCGTCTGGTACATGAGGTCGATGTTCTTCAACGTCATCTCCTACGAGTTGTGACCATTTATGCAAATATGGTCATAACAGAAAGGAGGCGGGAGGGGAACATGGGTTAGAAACGGTGTCGCGTGGATCGTCCTGCGGGGTTCGAAGACTGTGCATAATGCATGGGGCCGGCCACGTCGGCAATCATTCTTGACCATACGCTCGGGTGATCGCTTCTCCCCAGCGCGGCCGCCGGTATCATGGGCAGACGAGCATTATGCCCGTCTTGTTCTATTTTGGACGGCCTGGGATCGCACATGTGGCGGCTGGATTGCTAACCCTGTACGACGGTATCGAGGGCCAGCGTAAACCGGCTCCGGCGTATCCTCGGCTTGGTTTTTTCTTTCTCTCATGCTATATGTAGGTAATTGCTTACATTGAGGTCTACCGCACAACCCAGGCGTTGCTCAACAAGCGACTGAGATAACCCGTGGCCAAAACGAGATCGAGTGATCGCCGCATAATGTATACTCGCGGTCGCGCTGCGCACCCTGTTGACCGCCCGGAAAAGCCGAAAAGATGCAATAATACCTCGAAGCGTCGTCCGCTCACGCCGCCTGGTGGACGTTCCTTGTGAAGGCGTAGTCTATGCTTCGAGCACCAAAACTTTCGCTAAATCACTGAATTAATAGGGATGTTCTATGGATGTCCGCAGCTCGACCGTGACCCACGGCAACTTCGCCTCATGAAGGAGGCTCGCCGTTGCGAACTAAAGGTTGGAACGTCTCACTTCGAGGGCGTGACCGCCAAATTGCATTGTCGACATCATTTCCTACCAATTGGCCTCCTCACCGATCGACAGCGACCTCAAGGCGCGGAGAGGCCAGACGCGGCCTCGGCGAACATGCGGGCCGCAGATGGGGCCAAAATCTTGTAGAATCTTCATTGCACAACGGTCGGGGCTGTGAACGTATAGCCCACCCCATAGACCACTTTTATCGGCACATGCAGGTTGGTCTGCTCCCCTATCTTACGGCGAAGGCGGCTGACGACTGCATCCAGATGCCGGTTATCAAAATGGGTTCTGGGGCGGGCAAGGGTCTCCGCCAGTTCCTCGCGTCTGCAGATGCCACCGTCATGTTTGCAAAGCGTATTGACGAGCGCGAACTCGGTTGCCGTTAGCTTGAGCGAGCGTTGGTTGGGCGCAGTGAGAGTCCAATTTCTGCTGTCCAACGCCCATTTGCCTGCCCCGCCGTCCGCTAAATCACCTTGATCACCTGTTCGCCGCAGTAGGCTACGGATCGCTGCTTCGATCTCCCGCAAGGTGCTGTGCTTGACGAGATAAATGTCGGCTCCACTTTCAAAGCCGCGAATGCGGTCGTCACCGTCGCCAAGAGCTGTAAGCATGATGATGCCGCAGCGACCGGCCTCACGGATTTCGCTGGCCAGGTCGAAACCATTGCCATCAGGCAACCCGACATCGAGGATGATGACATCGGGCGGCTCATCATTTGCCAGTGTCTGCCGCAAACCTTCTGCTGTCGCAGTTCCTTCGGCCGTGAAACCGCACAATCCCAGAAAATCAACCAGATCCCTGCGCAGTCGCTGTTCGTCCTCGACGATCAAAATGCGGGTCAACCCATTATCTCCTCTTGCAGGGCGGGCTCTGTCGTTCCGCTCAAGATAGGCACACGCGCCACAGCCGCCGTTCCCCCTCCTTCACGGGGTAGCAGCTCCAATGTGCCGCTATGATAGGCCAGAAGCTTACGGGAAGAGTAAAGGCCAAGCCCGGTCCCGCTTCCGGCCTTGGCGTTGGAGGCTCGGAAGAAGCGGCGACCAATTTTGTGTGCCTCAGCTTTCGGTATACCGATACCGCGATCACACACTTGGATAACGACGAAGCCACTTGCCGACAGGGTATCAATATGAATGGACTGGTTCTCGGGCGAATATTTGAAGGCGTTGTCGATGAGATTGATGACGACGGTTGCCAGCATATCGGGATCGACGAAAACCGAAGTTGATTCCCCGTACGTTTTGAAATGCAATCGTTCCCCGCGCCCGGTCATTTCGAAATGGAACTGCACGTCGGTCATCAGAGATCCGATCTGCATCGATTGCGGTCGAAAGCCATTGTCTCGGTCGTTCGTCATGAAGCGATCAATAAGGGAGAACAGCCGGTCTAGCGCCTCGCCGATCCCGGTAAGCCGTTCCTTTGTTGCTTCACGCGATCTGTCACCGACCAGACCGATCATGTCGGCCGCATTACGGATGACCGCCAAGGGAGTGCGAAACTCGTGACTAACAATGCGCATGAAGTCCGCCTGCTCCTCACGAAGCGCGCGTTCGGTTTCAAGGCTGGTATTCAATTGGTTTTCAAGGCTCCTGCGTTCCACCACTTCCCGTAACAAAGCGTCGTTTTTCTCGCGTAGGGCCTCTGATAGTCGCGAACTGACCATGAAGAGGAGGCAGGCAAACAGAGCGATCAGAAACAGAACGCCCTGCAACAGGTACCAGGCGTTGCGATTGTCGAGGACCGTGATGTCTTGGGCGACGGCCGGGTTCCAGTACTCGATCGCGCTGTGAATTATACTGGCTGCGATATATTCGGCCAATACCGCAATGGTAATCCATCGCAAAAGCCAAGGCTGTGTCCGGTCATGCAGGAGCGCCACGGACATCAATGACATCATGATGATCGTGAAGAGGGTCGATGAGTGGATGCGGATGGCAATGTTGCCCGGATCGACGGCGAGGGCGATGCTCCAGGCCACAATCTGAAAAATGAGCAGCGAAATACCGATCCAGGTGTAGCGGGGTTGGCCAAGGAAGCGCGCCAGTCCTTCGGCGAGCAGGACCAGACCGAGTTTTATTACAGTGTTGTGCAACACGATCGACCATGCGGCAGGCTGCTCGCCTCTCAAGATCATCAAGAGAAGCCCTATGGCAATGGCGGTAAACCCCGCAGCAAGGAACTTGAGCTCGTAGAGATGACGCCATGCCAACCAGACGAAGATCCAGACGATCGCCTGCAGGCTGGCAGTCGCCAGATTGACGACCAGGACTGTCTTGAGGTCAAGCATTCTTGAGCATTTGTACGGTGTCCCCTGCTGCTTCAAGTCACGCGATCATGCAACCTATAGCTGGCAGGAGTCCAGCGCAGGCGCAAGAACAATCAAGTGATGCAAGAATTTACAAGAGTTCAGCTGAATTGATCGATTGATGTTTTTGTCTGTCATCGATCGCAAATCCCAAGAGCTCTGCATGAAGCGTCGGCTGTAGGATTTGGTCAGAATTGAATCGTTTTGTTCGGTTGAATCTCCGGCATTTGTCGCTTTATCGTTCGCATGGTTGTGGCCTTGCCGTTTTGGTTGAAGGAAGTCGCGTCGAGGATTTCGCGCAGATTGCGCATGCGACGAAGCTTGTCTCAAGGTCGGCAGGTCTTGTTCGCTTCACTTTTGGGGGCTCATCGCATGAAGCATGTCGCACGCACCGGTAAGACCCGGCAAGGATCGTCGCACCCTTCATCCAGGCGCAGCGACCAGGCTGCAGTCCTGTCCGACCGAAACGCATCGCGTTTAGTAATAATGTTGGCCTTGGGTCTCGGCGGCGCGGCCGTGGCCGACAATGCGTACGCGGGCTGCACCGGCTCCGCGACCCAGTCAATCGGCCAGGTCGACTATGGATATACGTGGTCCGCCTGCTGGGGCGACAGTGGTGTCGATCACAACGATGAGAAGGACGGTGACCCAGGAGCGAATATAACGATCAACACCCAAGCCTCGTACACGGCCGGCGCAAGCCTCCCTTACACAGTGCCGTGGGAATCCGTCGGCGGCGTCATCATGACCTATACAATGGGTGGCGCCGGCGTCGACGAGGGAAGCGCCGGTGCCGGGGGGGCCGTGACGATCACCAGTTACGGCCCCATAACCCTCACGAGCTCGACAGATCCAGGCTCGATCGGCAGCTTGATTTCGGCAACGAGCTTCGGCGGCGACGGGGATGGGGATAACGACAACTACAAATCCAGCGGCGGGGCCGGGGGGGCGGGAGGCGCGATAACGATCACCAACTACGGGGCGCTGACCGTAGAATCGCTCAACTCGAATACGGCCAGAGGTATGACCGGCATCTTTGCCGTGAGCAAGGGCGGCAGCGGCGGCGAACAGAATAGCGGTGCGGCGGGCGACCAAGTGGGTGGCAACGGCGGCAGCGGCGGTACCATCAAAATCTCTAACACCGGACAGGTGAATCTCGGCAGTGGGACAAACCCGCTGAGCGGACTGGACTATGTCTGGGGCCTTGCCGCCGAGTCCACCGGCCAGGCAGGCGGCCACGATAACGGTGCGGGCGGCGCGGGCGGCTTCATCGATATCGAAATCGGTTCCTCCGGCAATACATCCGCCGGCGCGATCGGCATCTACGCGAACGACGCCGACAGCGTGCGCGGCATCTATGCGCTGAGCCAGGGCAGCAACGGCACAGCTTCGCAAGACAGCTCCGATGAAGGCGGCACCGGGGGCGGCGGCTCGGTCATAAATGTCGACACGTATGCCGACATGAAAATCGTCGCGACCGGCAAGGTGAATGACCTGTCAGGTGGCGTCGTTGCCGTTACCCAGGGTGGCGAAGGCGGCGACGGCTGGAGCTCAAACGTCGCGGGCGCCGGTGGCGAGGGCGGCAGGCCAGAAAGTGGAATAGCGGCGACGACCGTGACGGTCCATTCAGGCACCATTTCGACCCAAGGCGACTATCTTGGTGGCGTGATCGCATTGAGCCAGGGTGGCCGCGGTGGCGACGGCCAGGCCGGCGAGAAGGACAGCTCCGGCGGCCGCGGCGGAAGCGGTGGGCAAATCCAGTTGAACCTGTCCGGCGGTAGCGTTGAGACGCAGGGCAGCTACGCCTATGGCTTGCTGGGCCAGAGCATTGGCGGCCAAGGTGGCAATGGCGGCGACGACACCGCCGTTGTCGGCACGAGCGGCGGGGGCGGCTATGGCGGCAATGCCGGCAGCGTAGGCGTCTTTTCGAGCGGGGCTTCGAAGATCACGACGACTGGAGATTACTCGGCCGCCATTACTCTGCATTCCATCGGCGGCGGTGGCGGCACCGGCGGCAACTTCACCGACGTGCTCGGGGGTGGCGCGGGCAATGGCGGCAATGGTGGCAGTGGAAACACGGCTATCGTCAACAACAACGCGGCGATCGCCACCTCGGGCGGGCATTCCTATGGCATCCTGGTGCAGTCGATCGGCGGCAGCGGCGGCACTGGCGGCATCGCCGACGGGCTGACGCTCGAGCTGGGTGGCAATGGGGGCGACGGCGGGCAGGCCGAAACGGCCAGTGTCCAGAATTCCGGCGCGATCACCACCTCCGGCTATTCGGCGCACGGCATCATTGCGCAGTCGATCAGCGGCGGTGGCGGCGCCGCCGGTATGGCGGGCGGCATCCTGTCGATCGGCGGTTCCGGCGGTAGCGGCAACTATGCCAGCACTGCCGAGGTCCAGAGCTCGGGCGCCATCAGTACGGCCGGCGACGCAGCGATCGGCATCATGGCACAGTCGATCGGCGGCGGCGGTGGTTCGGGCGGCGGTGCGAAGGGCATCGCGACCGTCGGAGGTTCGGGCGGGGCTGGCGGCTCCGGCAGCCATGCAAACGTATTGCTGACTGGCGGTTCGGTCACCACGCAGGGTGAGATGTCGCATGCGATCATGGCGCAATCGGTCGGCGGCGGCGGCGGCAATGGCGGCAATGTGATCGACCTGTCAGTCGGTGTTCCGGCACTAGGTGTCGGCGGCACCGCCTCGGGGGGTGGTAGCGGCGGATGGGTCTGCGTCACCAATGAAAATTCCGGCGGCGATTGTTCTACAGGCTCTGGAACGCAGGCAGTTGCCATCGCGACAGAAGGCTCCGGTGCGCTCGGCATACTCGCGCAGTCGATCGGCGGCGGCGGCGGTAATGGAGGCAACGCCACGGGCGGCGATGCCGGGCTCGGCAGCTTCCAGATCGGCGGCGGCGGCGGTGGCGGCGGCTACGCAAACACCGTGACCGTCGGCTTCCAGGGACTGAACCTGACGACCCAGGGCTCGCACGCGGCGGGCATCGTGGCGCAGTCGATCGGCGGCGGCGGCGGTACGGGCGGTTCCGCCAGTTCCTATTCCGCAGGTATCGGCTTCACGGCGTCGGTGGCTGTCGGCGGCACCGGTGGTTCCGGCGGCGCCGGCGGCGAGGTCTCTATTGACCTGACCGACAGCATTATCAAGACCGGGCAGGGCGGCGGCGGTGTGACCGACGCGATCGGCGTGCTCGCTCAGTCGATTGGCGGCGGTGGCGGCAGCGGCGGCTCCTCGGTTGCCGACGCGCTCACCGTGGCGGTGCCGACCGGCGAAGACGTCTCCCTGGCGATGAGCGTCTCCACGGCCGTCGGCGGCAGCGGCGGATCGGGCGGGACTGCTGAGGAAGTGTCGCTGACGCTGGACGGCAGCTCCGCGGTCTCCACGAAAGGTGCTTCGTCGCATGGCCTTGTGGCGCAATCGATCGGCGGCGGCGGCGGCAATGGCGGCAGTGCGTCGTCGATGGCCGCGACCGTCGGCACGGTGGACACCGTCAGCGCCGACATCGGTGTCTCGGTCGGCGGCTCCGGCGGCAGCGGCGGCAATGGCGGTATCGTCAAGGTCGATCTCAACGACAGCGCCTCCGTGACGACAGCCGGCGATTATGCCAATGCGATCGTGGTGCAGTCGATCGGCGGCGGCGGCGGCAATGGGGGCGTCGGCAGCGTCAACAGCAAGCAGATCGGTAGCGGCTTCAACCTGGCGGCAAATGTAGGGGTCGGCGGCTCCGGCAGCGGCGGCGCCAGCGGCGGAAACACGACCGTGGACCTCGAGAGCGGCACCAGCTTGCAGACCAGCGGGTCCGGTGCTCGCGGTGTGCTCATCCAGTCGATCGGTGGCGGCGGCGGTACTTCGCAAGGTGTTAGCGTCGGGCTGTCGGCCAGCGCCGACCTGCCCGGCGGCGAGGAAGCCGAAGATTCCGAAGGGGGTAGCGGTGCTTTCTCCGCATCTGTCGGCGTTTCCGTTGGCCGGACTGGCGGCAGTGGCGGGACGGCGGGCACGGCCACCGTCGCCACCAGGGGTAAAATCAATACCTCTGGCGCAGATGCGGACGGGGTGCTCGCGCAGTCGATCGGCGGTGGCGGCGGGCTAGGAGGCTCGGTGGGGCAGGCTACTTCTGACGATTCCGAGCCGCTCGACGACGCGGGTGACAGCGAATGCGCCAGCGAAGACGGCAATGGATATGGCTACTGCTTCAACGTCAGTGTGGGCGCTACCATTGACGACGGTGGAAGTGGCGGCACGGCCGCCAATGGCAACACAGTCACGCTGACGCATGGCGGCCACATTGCCACCATGGGCGACTGGGCAGACGGCATCGTCGCCCAATCGATCGGCGGCGGTGGCGGTGCCGGTGGCACATCCACCGCATCCGGCAGCCAGGCGACGGCCAACATCACCGTGGGTGTTGGCGGGAGCGGCGGTGCGGGCGGTAATGGCGGCTCGGTCGACATCACCTTCGACAGCGACCACGGCACCGCCGGCATCAGTACCGCTGGATATAGCGCCTACGGTGTGCTGCTGCAGTCGATCGGCGGCGGCGGCGGCCAGGGCGGCGATGGGTCCGACAAGGCGGCAGGCAAGATCACCGTTGGCGGCGGTTTCGGCGGCAGCGGCGGCGCCGGCGGCAGCGGGGGCAAAATTACGGTCGGTGCGGGAAGCTGGCTCGCCCTCCAGACCAACGGCGACGATTCGATAGGCCTCCTGGCCCAATCGATTGGCGGCGGCGGTGGTGTCGGCGGCGCCGGAAGCACCAAGGCGGCCGAAGAGGATAACAGCCATGCGATCGATCTTGTTGTGGGCGGCAGCGGTGGCGTCGGTGGCAGCGGCGGCGAAATCGACCTGAACTATGGCGGCGGCGTAGACACCTATGGCGATCGGGCCCATGGCATTGTCGCGCAGTCGATCGGCGGCGGTGGCGGCATCGGCGGCGCCGGCGAGGCCGACAGCATCGGCTCGCTCGTGGTCGGTGGCTCGGGCGGTGGAACAATAAACGGCGGCGCCGTCACGGTCGATCTGACCAACGGCAGCACGATTCATACGCGAGGTCTGGCCGCCCATGGCCTCGTGGCCCAGTCGATCGGCGGCGGTGGTGGTATTGGAGGCACCGCCTCGGGTGCTCCGCTCTCCTCCAAGGGCAACAGTCCCGGCAGCACCGGTGACGGCGACGATGTCTCCGTGTCTGTTGACGGCAACATTACCACGTCGGGCGACTACGCCTACGGCATCCTGGCCCAGTCGATCGGCGGCGGCGGCGGTTTCGGTGGCAACGCGACTAGTGCTTTCATCGGCTCCAACGGCAATCTCTCGTCGGCCGGCAAAAGCGGCGATGTGACGGTCACCCTCGATGCTGGCAGGGCTATCCAGGCGACCGGCAAAGACTCGATCGGCATATTCGCGCAGAGCGATGCAGGGACGGACAACAACGGCAAGATCAATGTGACCGTCAATGGTTCCGTCACCGGCGGCTCCGACAACGGCGCCGGCGTCTGGGTTTCGGCCGGGAAATACAACATGGTGACCGTCAATTCCGGAGGCAGCGTCTCTGCTGCTTCAGGCCTTGCCGTTAACTATACCGTCGGCAGAAGCTCGCCCGCCGGCAGCACCCTGACCGTGCTTAACTCCGGCACGATCAGCGGCAGCGTGAGAGGGGATCTCGTCGACAGCAAAGTCGTCTCCAACGACGACGACAACGTGCCGATGGCCCGTTTCGGCAGCGGCATGGCCGTCTCCGTGATCAATGAGGCCGGTGGCCTGCTGACGGATGCGGAGATTTATGAGGCTGACGTGATGAATCATGGCAGGCTGATGATCGGTCATTCCGGCGGCATCGACGCCACCAGAATCACTGGCGACCTCACGCAGGACGCGGGTGGCATACTGGAGCTCACCGCCGACTTCGCTGGCTCGCGCATGGATCGGTTGACCATCGACGGTGACGCTACGCTGGACGGCAAGTTCGCGGTGAACGCCATCAGCGTCCTGCCCGACATCAGTCTGCCGTTCCTCACCGTCGGAGGCACCCTCGACCATTCGCTGAGTGCCCAGTCGGCAATCTTCGACTATGCCATCACCCAGGCAGGAAACGAGCTGTCGGTTTCGGCGGAGTCGGCCCACTTCGCCGAGCCCGGCGTCGCGCTAAACGACGGCCAGGACAGCGTCGCAGGTCACCTGCAGGAAATCTGGGATGCCGGCGGTGGCTCCTATGGCACGCTGTTCGGCACGCTCGGCTCTCTCGCCGACGGCGATGCGGGCAGCTATGGAGCAGCTCTGTCGGACATGTCGCCCGGTGTCTCCGGTGCGGCTGCGTCCGGGAGCATCGCCATGACGCAGCAGCACCTCGACCTGTTGCTGAGCTGCCCCATGTTTGCCGCGGGCACCTCGTTCCTGACGGAGACGGAGTGTGGTTGGGCTCAGGCCGGCGCACAGACGCTCGACCAGAAGACCAGTGCCAGCGTGTCGGGCTTCGACACCACGACCTATGCCCTGCAAGCCGGCGCCCAGGTCGAGGTGTCGCCGAACTGGTTCGTCGGCTTGGCTGGCGGCTATGACCGCAGTTCCATCAGCGGCGACGACGGCCGGGTCAACGCCAACGGCGACATCCTCTACGGCGGCGTTTCCCTGAAGCACCAGAGCGGCCCCTGGTTACTGTCGGGTGCCGTTGCCGGCAGCTACGGTTGGTACGACAATACGCGCACGATCCGGATTCCTGATTTCGCCAGCCAGGCCGAAGGCGACCCAGAGGTTTACAATGTCAGCACCCGCGTGCGCGCAGCCTATACCTTCGCGCAGGATCCTTACTATGTGCGGCCTCTGGTGGACTTTGACCTGATTTATTCGCATGCCAATGGCTATCGCGAGTCGGGAGCCGGCGCCCTCGACCTCCTGGTCGATGATGTCGGCCAATGGAGCCTCCACGCCACTCCGGCCATTGAACTCGGTACGCGTGTTGACGTTAACGAGACAACGGTCATGCGGGCATTCGCGGCCGCCGGAGTGAGCTTCAGCAGCGCCGATAGCTGGGATACGTCTGCACGGCTGGCCAACGCGCCCGCCGGGATAGGCACGTTCGGCAGTGAGGTGCCGCTGGCCGCCGTGGTGGGGCGGCTGACCGCTGGCGTTGATCTGGCGAGCGACAACGGCTTCAGTTTGCGCTTGAACTACCAAGGCTCGTTTTCCGACACCTACACGAGCCACGGCGGCGCGTTGCGCCTCAGTTATAAGTTCTGAGAGGAGACAGGGGGCCTTGAGACAGTGCTTATCACCGAGGTTCCGGTCGAACCGGACAATCTTCGCTACCGTCTGCCTGCTGGTCCTGGCCATTGGTCAAACGTTCGCACAAGAGCACGCCACGCTCCCGGGCGGTGCGTCCTCTCTGCAGGAAACCTACGCGGACTGGATGGTTAGCTGCGTCCAGAGGAAGAACAGGCATTGTCTTCTCATGCAGCAACAGACACAGCAGAACGGACAGCGGCTTTTGGCCATCGAGATGGCAGCCGGTGGCGATGGGAAGACTGCGACGGGTACACTTGTTCTGCCCTTCGGGCTCGCACTTGATGCCGGCGTATCGCTTCAGGTCGATGAGAAGTCTTCGGAGGCACCTGTGCGTTTTAGCACCTGCGTCCCCGCCGGATGCGTTGTGCCGCTTAGCTTCGACGGCGCAGCCGTTGCCGAGCTGCGGACTGGAGCGGTGCTCAAGATGATGGCCAAGGCTGCCAAGACCAACGAACCTATCTCGTTGTCGGCTTCCCTGAAAGGCTTTTCCGCTGCCTTCGATCGGGTGACAGCCCTGATGATGAAATGACACCTGGGGTGCGTCGTCGGCGCGAACCGTCTTGCTCCATCTTGTTACAGCTTGCTTCCAATCGTCCGGCGGATAATGATGTGCACGTTGAACAAATTCATTACCAAAACCATCAAATGGTTTCTCATTGTTTTCGGTTTGGCGACCTGTGGGACACTGCCGTTCGCGCTCGACATCAAACTCATCACACCGATGCTCGGTGGACTTGTCGATTTCACCCCTTCCAGCGTACCGGCTCTGCGACACTGGGGCATCATGATCTTCGGAATTGGCGCACTGATGGTGGTCGCGGGGTTCCGTCCGTGGTTACGATTTGAGACCATGGTGTTCAGCACCTTCGAGAAGGCATTTATGGTCTATCTGTATTTAACCAATCTCGGGGAGCCTTGGATAGCAGGTTATTTTGCTGCCTTCCTTGTCGATTTCACCATCGTCGCATATGGCGTGCTGTACTTCATCAGCGCCGAGGGCCGGCCCAGCCGCTGGACCGTGAGGAGATTGGTCTGCCCCCTGAAAAGTGGTCCTTCTTGAAGTATGGCTTATAAGCCGCAGAAGGACATTCAAACCGCGGCGAAAAGACGCGAGGCGGAAATCACGAAGCATTGTCAGACATGCACTGTTCTTGTGAGGCGGCATTGACCGCCAGCATCAAACCGCTCGCCCTCAAATATAGCCGATATGGCTTTCGCCGCATCAAGGCGAATGCTGCGCCAGGCAGCTGGATTGTGAACTTCAAGCTCAAGGTCCCGGCGGGTCTACTATCAGCTTTATGATGGGCGTTCCGCCGTGACTACATCTACCGCTGTCCAAAGCTTGATGCATCGCAGTTCAATTTGTTTCTGAGAGGTACGCATGCACCCACCACCTATCGTTACAGACCATGCCTCTGTCATACAAACATCCCTTGCGCCGGTGTTTTTGTTGGCTGGTACCGCAGGCTTTGTCAGTATCTACACCACCCGCCTCGGGAGAGTTTCGGACCGGCTGAACGAAGTCGCGGATAGGGGTAAGCAAAGCAAGTTGTTTCGCATGCAGCTCGCGTATTTGCGGCGAAGGGCACTTGCTCTGGAGGTCGCGGTCGTGCTTGGGGTGATGGCCGGCATTTGCACGGGCTGCGCAATCCTTAATCTACTTGCTGGCGCTCTTGCCCTCGGACTGCGCCAAGAAAATCTCTTTTGGTTGTTTGGTGGTGCCATCGTCTCGCTCACCGGATCGCTTGTCGCATTCTTGTTTGAATTGCTCACCGCCGGACGGAACTTGTTGCGGCAAATACGAATGGACCAAGTTCCAATGGAGCAAGACTGACCACGGATCTCCTTCGGCCGGGCTGACCCAGTTCGGTTACTTTTTCTTCATCGCGCCCGAGAGGCCCGTTGTCAGCTTGAAATCGATCATCTCCTGTGCCGAAACATACTGAAGTTTGTCGGGCGGAGTTTCGAGAGCTTTGATCCATAGTCCGGCGTCGATCCCCATTTCTTCGAGATGCCGTGTGATCCGCGCTGTGGTTAATTGGGTGGACGACATCGCCTGATCTGCCGTTGTCCGATCAGTGCTGGCATTGGACAACTGATGCACGCCGACGACCGCTTCCGGTTCGGCCAATCGTCGCACGCCGCCGGCAAAGACAATCGGGCAGGAGGACGCGCAAAGAGCCCCTGACGCCACACGGGTATCAAGTCCCTTCTCACGGATCAGCTTGGAAATTGCCAATGCATCGTCAACCGATCCCCCTGGGGAATTGAGAGACACCGTTTTCACGTATTCGCCGCGCTGTTCAATTTCGCGGACGAACCGCTCGCCCGCGCCAATGTCGAATGTGCCTTCAGCGAGTAGAACTCCATCACGCTGGAGTTCCAGCTTCATGGGCTGGCGCAACACTTCATGTGAGCTTAGCAGTTCAACCGGCGGACCATCGCGTCCGGTCCCGCCTGGAGCCGGGAGAAGGATTGGCCAACGAGCCGGATCAATGATTGGTTCCTCGGCATTCCGTTCCCATAGAGAACGCATATCGATCACGAGGAATATCGCTGTTGCCGCTAACAGACTGAAGAACGTCCCGCGCATCCAGACGCCGTCATCGACCCGCGCCAGTATTTTGAGCCCTTCATCGATCCTCATGAGACCGGTCCTTTGCGCGCCCCCGCGGGTCGAGGTTGGTGATGTTGGCGGTGTCCTCAACCTTGCAATCAGCGTCCGCGAACTCCACCACTTTTTCAAGATCAACGCCGTTTGGGCTTATCGCGCGCTGGACTTCCAGCGCCATCAGAAGTTCGGCGGCCGTTATGCGTTCAGCGAACGGCATCGCCTCCTCCTGTTTGCGGATCGCGCCATGTACGACTGCCAGGATGAAGACCAGTACCCCGGGAAGAAGGTCGATAGAAATGGCACCGGCCCAAGCCGGTATGAAATCGGACGCGTAACGCAAGACTGCCTCCGCAGAAGATAACGGGACAAACCGGCGTTCCTGGACGTTTGCCCGGGAAAGGATTTCATCGGCCGATTCCGACAGTACTTTCGACTGCGCAGCTACAGAGGCGCGCACTGTTTCCATCACCCGGTCTTGGCGGTTGACAAGATCGGCGTCTCCGCCATCGGCGATCGGTGCGATGAAGCCCAGGGACAGATCATCGGCGGCGCGGCGGATGGAAGGAGCAATCGACGTTTGCCCGAGAGACGCTATGACGCCCGTGAGCGCGACCACTTCAGAGGAGAACTGGTCAGCGCGCGGTTCGATTGCGCCGGGCGCGGAAACAAGCGTGCGCATGGTTTCGAGCCGCTTCTGCCCGTCATCGAACAACGCTGTCACCTGCTCACGGGAGGCATTGATGCCGTTCTCGAGTTCCTTCATCTGTGCGGACATTTGCGACAAAAGCTGCACGACGCTTCCGGATCCGGTCGTGCCTGTGAGCGCTCCCGACTGACGCTCCGATGCGGCAAGCTGCGAAAACCGCTCGGACGCACGCTGGATATCGGGCAGCAGGCTTTGAGCGGCTAGAGCGTTCTGATGCGCCTGATCGAGGTCCGCAGTGTAGCCCTCCACCGTTTCGGCAAGGTGCTGTTCCAATGCCGCCGAGCCGGCGAGCGCCGCTGCGTTGAGCCAGCTCGACATGGCCATAATCATGGCAGCACCCATGGCCATGACGCCAAGCATCGCGGCTCTACCCGTATGCGTGGTCACGTGCGGATAGAAGCGGGCCATGTAAGACCAGAACGCGTAGATTCCGACCGAAACCGACGCTGAATAAATGATAGCCGCAAAGAAGACCGCCGTTGCCGATCCATCGAGGATGCTGCGCACACCGAGATATGTGTAAACGCCGGACGCAAGCGCAAGCACCGCAACCGCGAAACGCGTCATCGTTTCAACGGCAGCGACCCCCTCATGCAGTCGCTGGGATGCGCCGGTAGCCATGAGCAGGATCTCCGAGAAAGGAAACTATTCCTTAACAAGGGATGATGAACGAGGCGGAATCAAGGCCCACCGTCCGCAGCGCCCGTTCCGTTCCCTCTCAAAAGAATGAGAAGAATGTCGAAGCGCCATTTTGGATCCGGAACCTTGTGGACGCTGATGGCGTCTACACGGAGGCGCGCCAGCTTCAATTGTTGAAGACTTTTGCCCGCGCATGCAGTTTAACGGTGTTTCGGTCCTCGAACAGGATCGATGATGTGGCGCTGTAGTGCTGACCCGAGATAACGAGCTTTGCGCTTGGAAGGGTTTCGACTGGCAACGACGGGTCGGCGACCCAGCGCTGGCGATCCACGAGGATATTGTTTACGCGTTCTCAGCGCCCAACAATGATCCAGTCAACTGAAAATGGAGACCTTCGGGATTATACGAGGACTTCGCTTCCCCAAAAAAATACGTGGCAACGATCTTGTTCGCGAGTATCGAGCCAAACCCGGTTCTCTGCGGCGCGCATACTCTAGGTCCGCCAGCCTCGCGCCAGGTAAAAAAGAACCCTTTATCCCCGTCGGTCGACCAGACGACTTCGACGTGACCTTCATCGGTAGAAAGCGAACCGTACTTCACCGCATTCGTCGCTAGCTCGTAGATTGCCAGTGAAATGCCTGTGGCTTGCTGTGCTGACAGCTGAAGGTCTGGACCAGACATGGTTATTCGATCCGGACGGTCGATGTGCGGAGCGATGGCTTGTGAAATCACCTCGGCGATCTGCGCGCCGTCCTCTTCTGATAAGAGGTCCTGCGCCTTGACCAGAGTGCTGATCCGGCTGGTGATGGTTTCTCGCGCGTGATCAAGGCTGTTGGCATTTCTCAAAGATGCACTGACCACCGCGTTCACGATGGCCATCGTATTCTTAACGCGGTGCAGCAACTCCCGGCGCAGGACGAGTTCAGTCTCTCTTGCGCGCACAGTAGCCGTTGTCTCTGTAACCGTGTCGATCAGACCAGCGATTTTCCCATCATCATCGCGAAGCGGCGCGTAGCAGAACGTGAAAAAAGCTAATTCGTCGAAGCCATCACGATTGATCGTCAGCGGGTAATTCTCGATGTACGTCGCTTCCCCGGCATAAGCCTTTTCTGCAATCGGCCCTATACGGTCCCAAGCTTCCGACCACACGTCCGCGAACGACCTGCCGAGAGCGGGCGGTTTCGCACCGAGGATCGGTAGGAATGCGTCGTTGTGAATCGTGGTGAAGTCAGGACCCCAGACGATCGCCTGGGGGAACTCAGAGCCGAGGATCATTTCGACGATTGTTCTGAGGGAAACTGGCCATTCGCGGATGGGGCCGAGTGGGGTTAGCGACCAATCGTGTTGTCTGATCGCTCTGCCCATTCTGGTATCGCCCCATGCATCCATTCGGATTCCCCTCAGTCCCGGCAAGGAATTTTCGCTTGGCTAGTTGCGCCACCTTTTCATGACGACGATAGCGGTCGTCAACGCCAGCATCGAAATTGCTCCCAAACAACCATTCCTTGGGTCGCAAGCCATAGATAAGCGCGCCCTAGGTTTGATGCCAGGGATTTCTTGCCCGTTTATCATGGCAGCTTCCGCCGAAGCGTCGGGGGCGTGTCGTCGATCGCCACCGGCATCTCGACCGGGCGACGTGCATCGAACTCGGCTTGCGCCGTAGCCGCAGACGATTGGGACGCGCGGCCTCGTCAAGGCCGCAACTGCTAGCATCCGCCGCGACTGCGACACGCCGACGCGTTCGGCGGCTTATATGCCGGCTTTCGGCCACGCGGCAGCTCGGCGTGTCAGAGCGATCAGGAACAGCGAGTGTTGGTGGTTTCCTGCTCGCGCGCTATTAGACCCCGTGTGAATAAAGCCGGAGTCACGCCAGCGTGTTGGTTGTCCTCAAGGCTTCATCGAGTGCCCTGCGTCCGTTCCCGGCAAGCCAAGACCGGAAAGAGAGTAGCTCCGGGTTGATCTCACGCATGGCGTTCAGATCGACACGTTCTGCAAGCGGGCCATCCTCCAAGCTCTTCGCCATGTGCGCGAGGTCCGCATTCGCCGCGAGAACGTCATCGGAAAAGCGTGCGTAGGCGATTGGACGACCGGCGCCTTCGGTAAGGGCGGCTTCAAGCTCGTGCCCGGTCACGCGGTCGCTTGCGATCTTCAAAGTCATGCCGCCGAAGCGGGTCTTGTCGGCAAACACCGCAGCAACGAATTTGCCGATGTCCTCCACCGCGGTAAGCTGGATTGAATGATCCGGTCTGATCAGGGATACCAACCGTCCTTCATCCAAACCGAAACCAGGTCGTACGAGCATCTCCATGAAGATCATCGGCCGGATGATGGTCGTGGTGATGCGGAGTTCTCGAACGTGCGCTTCGATGCGAGGCTTGGCATCGAAACGCGCGACACCTGTCAGTTCATCCCCAACGCTAGCGCCTGAAGAATAAACGAGATGGTCGACACCGATTTCGGCTGCCAGATCAGCAATTGAGATACCGTAGCGGACTTCGTCTTCTGCCGCTAAGTTGGCCGGCAGTACGCTGAAAACACCATAGGTGTCTTTCATAGCTGCGCGGATCACGTCCGTGTCTTCGAAGGCGCCCTGCACAATATCGACGCCTGCAATCCCCAGCTCTAAAGACGCGGCATCAGTGGAATTCAAAACGAGCGCGCGAACAGGCCATTCCGCCTTCAATAAGGCTTTGGCAACAGATCCTCCCTGCCGTCCGGTGGCGCCGAAAACAAAAATTGGCTGTTTGCCATTGGTCATTGAAAACCCTCGTGTTGAACAACAAGGGTCATCGATATATACGAATGGAAAACCGCTGGAAGACGGCACATTTTTCAGCGTCAGGCACAAGGATGATACCCTTGAACAAACAACTCCATGCCGATGCGCTGCAAGGATCAGAGGGTAATCGGCTGTTCAGACCTATCCCGGCAAACGGGGTGTGCACGCTGCTGGGCGACAAATGGACTGTTCAAGTCCTTTGGCGCCTTTCGCTCGCGAAGGAGCATCGGCTCCGCTTCTCAGCCCTTAAGAAAGAGGTTGATGGCGTCACCCAGCGGATGTTGACGCTTACACTGCGCAATCTGGAGCGTAACGGCCTCGTTGTGCGCCATTATTTTCCCGAAGTGCCGCCGCGTGTCGAATATGAGCTGACCGAGATGGGCGGCGGGGCTTTGCGCGCCCTTGAAGGGTTCAACTTTTGGGTCCGTGATAATCTGCACACCATCCAGGAATACCGTCGCGCTTACGACGATGCCACGTAGTTAACCCAAGCGTCGTTTTCTACTCGACGACTGCGGGACCACCGGTAGTGCCTCCCGCAAGATCCGCTTTTGGGCAATTTTGCCTCACTGTCGGTGCCGGCTATCTCATTAAACTCTGTGCTTGGTCGGAAATCAGCCGGCATGCGTATCGGCTGCGTTGCGAAAACATTATAGCTGGTCGAAGTTATAACGTTATAACTCTCCCGCTGGCATCAGCCGCGGTCGATCTTTGCAAGAGTCTGCGCTCGGTCGAGAACGCATGTGAAACTCGGTACTCGTTCATCGTTCGTGTTCTGTCGAGCGCTTTTATTCGGGGTAGGGGAGGCCATAACGCTCGCGGACCGTTCGCTCTTCATACCGAGTGCGGTAGACGCCGCGATCCTGCAGGATGGGCACGACCTTGTCGATGAACTCCTCGATATCGTCAGGGGCGCGTGGTGGCTGCAATGTATAGCCATCCACGGTTCCGTCAGCCCAAAGATCAATGATGGCTTCGGAGACCTCCTCCGGCGTGCCGAGCAGCAGACGGTGATGGCCCTCCGAGCGGCGCACGACTTGTCTTGCCGTAAGCTTCTCGTGTTTCAGCAGGTCCGAGAGCCCGAGGCCCATGCCCACCGCCTGAAGCCGGTTGGGATCGGGGACGAAGCGTTCGGCATCGAGAACGGCATCCGGGTCAAAGCCGCCAGGATTGATACCGTTCTCCTTGGCAAACCTCGCGATCAGCGCGTCTTCAGAGCCGGCGCCGCTGAACAGTTCGTGCTTGCGCAACGCCTCCTTTCTTGTCTCACCGAGGATGACCACGAGCCCGGGCACGATGCGGATGCCGGCCGGATCACGGCCAAGGGCGGCAGCGCGACCTCTGACTTTCGCGCCGAATGCCCGGCCGGCGGCGCGGGAGAGGATATTGCAGTAGATAATTTCGCCATGGCGCGCGGCGAGATCAATCCCGCCCTCCGATGCCCCTGCCTGCGCGATTACCGGGTGACCCTGAGGGCCGCGCGGCACATTGAGCGGTCCCCTGACGCTGAAGTGGTCGCCTTCGTGGTCGATCGCCTGGGCGCTTGCCGCGTCCCAGAACCGATCGTCGGGGACGCTGCCCTCGCGGGCAGGATCCCAGCTTGCCCAGAGTTTCTTGGCGACATCGAGAAACTCGGAAGCCTTGGCGTAGCGCTCGTTGCGCGGTGGCAGGGGTGCCGAGCCGAAATTGGCGGCGACATTCGGGTTAAAGGACGAGACGATGTTGATGATCAGCCGGCCGCCGGAAGTGATATCCGTCGACTGGGTGCGGCGAGCCAGATTGTAGGGTGAGTTGTAGGTGGACGACATCGTCGCCACGAAGCCGATGTCGGGCACCTGTGCCGCCAGGGCCGTACAAAGGATCAGCGGGTCGATCGTGTGGAACGGCCGGCTGTTCGGGTCGGTCATCATCGCCGGATGGTCGGAGAAGAACACGGCGTCGAACAGCCCCCTGTGCGCGAGCTCGGTCAGGCGGCGGTAATAGTCCGGATCGTAGATGTCGTGACGGTCGCCAGTGCGGTATTTCCAGGCGGCCGGCAAATAGCCTGTCGTGTTGATGCCGACATTGAGGTTGAGCTTGCGCGTCTTGCGGGACATGCCAATCACTGTCCTTCAATAGGCTGCGGTGAAGCGGCGGCGGATGAACTGTCCTTGGTCCAGCTCATCGAGAATGGCGATGGCGAAGTCGGCCTCCGAAATGCGACTTTCGCCCGCTTCGTCGCGCAACAGCCGGTCTTCGCCAAGCCTGTAGGTGCCGGTTCTCTCGCCGGCCTTGATCGAAAGCGGCGGAGAGACATAGGTCCAGTCGAGATCGTGTTCGCCGCGCTTCAAGCTGCGCAGGATCTCGCGGTTGCGCAACGTATGGGCCTTGTGTTCGACGGGATAAAAGTCGCTGTCGACAACGTCGACACCGGGGCTCGCCTCCAGGCTGCCCACGCCGCCGACGATGATGATGCGGCGGACGCCCGCTTGCTTCACGCCGGCAAATAGCGCCGCGTGGGCATCTCGGATCAGTTCCGCGGCCACTTCTGCGGAATGACGGCGCAAACCTGGGCTATAGGCACTGATGACGGCATCGTGTCCTTTGACGATGCTTGCGACCGCGCTCGCATCGGCGATATCGGCCTTGCGCAGGGTGAGGCGCTCTTCGGGTTCGATGTCGGTGGACCGGGTGACGGCTGTCACACGACGGCCACGCGACAGCGCCTCCCTGCGGATATTGCTGCCGATGTTTCCGGAGGCGCCGAAGACGACGATGGACATGATCAGATCTTTCCTGGGATTAGAGTGCAGGCACCGACTTTAGCGGCCGGTTTGCCCCGACATTGCGTTGCATGGCTGAGAGCGAGGAGCGGACGGCCTCGTAGCCGTGTTCTCGCATGGCGTTCTCATAGTCGTGGACGGCTGCGATCAGCGGCTTGTCATGGCGTCGCGCGGCGACGAGCTCGCGAACCAGCAGACCGGTGTCGTAGAGCGCGGTGTTGCCGCCGAGAGCGCGGAAATAGGTCATCGCGTGGATCGCATCGCCGAGCAGCGTGACCGGACCGGGCTGCCATTTCGCGCCGGGCGTCGAGCTTTTGACCTTGAGGAAGGCGACCGTCGACGGATCGCTGTGGCGGATGAGCTTCAGGATGCGCTCGTCCCAATGGCCGATACGTTGAAGTAGCGCTTGCCGCAGGCCGGCGCCATCGAGCGTTTCAAGGAGTTCATCCGGTCCCAGTTCGTCCGTATCGTAAGCGGTGTTCCACCAGGTGTAGCTGGTGGTGTTGTTGAAATGGAAACCGGGGATGTTGCGATGATCGGGGTCTTCGGCGCCAATGAAATCGTGCCGGGCATAGGCGGCTGGATCGACCCGGTGGCTGGTGATCATCAGGCCACGGCCGTCGCTCGGGCGGATATTGGTGTTGAACTCGGTAAGAAGCGGTGAGATGTCATGGTGCGCAGCCGCTTCAAGGCTGATCTTGCCCGCCAGGCGCCGAACACCGGTATCGATGCTCTTCAGATCCGGCAGCAGTTGGCGGCGAACGGCCGACCCCGCACCGTCGGCACCGACCAGAAGGTTGGCGCGGACAGTCGAGCCGTCAGCAAAATGCGCGATAACCGTGCCGTCTGGGAGCGGTTCATAGCGCTCGAAGCGTTTGCCCGTATGGAACCTGCCCTTCAGCCCGGAAAGAAGGATCTGCCGCAGCGTGATCCTGCTCACAGACTTTTCGATATGCGTGTCCTCGGTCTCCCGACTTTCGAGCCCGGCATTATCGAGACGCTCGAAGCCCTCGTCGAGGATCAGGTTCTCGGTCGGGGCAAACCCGAGCGTGTCCAGAAAGACCTGGAAGAGATGCGTCGGCAGATTGGCCTGAAGTGCGTCGATGCCACGCTGGCGGATACGCATGCGAAAGCCTTGCACGTAGTCGGCCCGGCCCGGATCGCGTTCGAACACGGCGGCATCGATGCCGTTCTTCTTCAGACCCTGGGCCAGCGCAAGGCCGCCTGGGCCCCCGCCAATAATGGCGATGTCAACAAAAGAGATGCTCATGACTGTTACTCGCTGAGCGCTGCCTCTGCGGCTGCATGTTCGGAGATGAAGGCTGCGACACTGCGCGGTGGTCGGCCCAGCAGCGATTTCACGACATCGGTCGTCGTGGCCGCACGACCGGCAGCGATCAACTTCGCGAATTGCGCTATGGCACGGTGTTCGAAGTCGGCATCGCCTGATGCCGCCAAAGGGGGCTTCTCGACGACGGCAAACCGCCGCTTCAAAGTCGTCGAGAGCAGATCGGCGAGCTGGCGCGCGCTGACGATGTCAGGACCGGTGAGATTGAGTGTTCGCCCAGTGACGGTGTCGGCGAGAAGCTGATCGACGGCGACATCGGCGATATCTCGTGCATCGATGTAGCCGACACCGGCGTCGGGATTGGCCGCTGCCACCGTATCGGTAGCGATTGCCTGGCGGACGGCGTTGGCGAGCGAGACCTGCATCCAAGCATTCGGTCGAAGCGAAACGGTATCCAGTGCAAGACTGTTGAGGTGCCGCTCGACAGCGGCGTGGGCATCGCCGGAGATGGAATGACCGGGCGGGTCGATGGTCCAGTCGGAACCTGAGATCTTGACGATGCGCCGGACGCCGGCCGCTAAGGCGGCATCGGCTGCGCTGATCTGATCGGTGACGAGCCTGGCGCTGATGGGCGACAGGAGCAGGAGCCGTCCGGCGCCGCGTACCGCGGTATCGAGCGAAGTACGATCGCCGAAGTCGCCGACGGCAATCTGTACGCTTTCGCCAAACAGGCGGCGTGCGGCATCGGGCCGGCGCGTAAGGATGCGAACCGGTTGTTTCAGAGCGGCCAGCCTCCGAACGATGAGCTGGCCGAGCTTGCCGGTGGCGCCGGCGATGATGGTTGTCGCACCGGTGACAGGAACTGCTGCTTTGCTCATGCGGCCGCCCGCCGTGATGCGGCCTCCAGCGGCCGGTGATCGATCCAGCCAAACACGTCGAAGTCGGCCGGAAGGAAGCCCCATTCGAGCAGGAAGCGTTTGAAGTGGTCGAAGGCAGCCAACTGCTCATCGTCGAGTGTCAGCTTGAGATGGCTGTGGACATCCGGACCATTCGCAGCCCGGATCGCGTCTTCGCCCACGCCGATTTCATTGGCGATGAAGCGCACCGCTTCATTCGGGTTCGCCTCCGCCCATTCGGCAACACGTGCGACCGTTGCGACAAGGCCCGTGACAAGGTCGAAATGCTCGTCGAGAAATTTGAGGTCGACGGTCAAGGGCCTCGGCGTACCGTTGTTGATGCGGATCTTTGCATCAGAGTGGAAGCCGAATTCCGAGACGACGACGGCGCCGATCTGATTGGCTAGCACCAAACCTTCGGCACCCTTGACGAAGAAGGCATCGATCTTGCCGCCCGCCAGCGCCAGAAGCTCGTCGCCGTAGGGATAGCGGCGCTTCAACCCGAGAAACGCGGCATTGCCCCTTTCGATCAGGTTTGCCTCGCTGCTGTCGAGATAGACCAGTTCGACATCGCGATGGGTGAGCCCCTCAAGCTCCAATGCGGACACGATGCCTTTCAACGCGGTGGCGCGCTGGAAGTCGACGATGGCTTCATTCGGTTTGCGCGGCACCCCGATGCGCCGGCCCTTCAGATCCGAGCCTTTGGCGATGCCTGAGCCGGGAAGCGCGATGATCGCCTGGAATTCGTCCGTGGTCGTAATGCCGACCACTCGGGTCTGCCGTCCGCCCGATCGTGCCCAAAGGGGCGGGATGTTGCCACCCTGGCGGAACGAGTGGTCCAGCGTATGGGTGAAATGGCTCTCGCGGACGGTCTGATCCTTGCTGTCGCGGATCGATCGAACCGCGACACCGGTGGCTTCGAACTGCCGATCGACCCAGCCGAGTTGGTGGGCGATCGACAGGGGCGTGGGGGCCGGGCAACGGGTGTACCAGACGGAATTGAGTGATGACATCGCGAGGCTCCTAGCTGCGGCCGACAACGGCAAGGCGGGGTTGTTGATGGGTGCGAACCGGCACCGGCTCCAGCGGCAGCGCCGGGGCAGCGGCGTGCCGGCTGAGTGCCGCCTTGGCGAGCATCGTGCGGATCAGGTTGTTCTGCGGCGCATGGGCCTTGCCGGACAGCGCATCGCGGTGGTGACGCTCCAGCGGGTTGTCGCGGCTGATGCCGGGATTGCCGCCGAGTTCCAGTGCAAGCGTGGTTGCGGCGATCGCATTCTCGATGACGGTGTGCTTGACCGCCGCCGCATCCGGGCCGAATGGCCGACCGGCGTCGAAATCCTCGGCAATAGACCGGAGCAGCCGGCGATTGACCGTCAGCAGGACCTCGATCTGGCCGAGCCCGTCCTGGATGCGCGGCACGGTGGAGAGCGGTGCGCCGAGGCTTGTGGGTGCCCGCGTGGTGGTGAACTCGATCAGCCAGTCGCGGGCGCCGCGCGCAGCACCGTCGTAGATCGCTGGCACAAGGCTGAAGTACCAGGCGCCCATGCGTTCGTCGCGTTTCAGGCCTTCGCTCGCGGGCGCTATATCAAGCACATCCTCCACCGGAACGGCGACGTCGTCGAGGATCAGATCGTCGCTGTTGGTGGCGCGCATGCCGGTGGCGTTCCAGGTCTTTTCGACGCGAATGCCGTCGGCGGACGTCGGCACGAGAAACGACCCGAGGCGCGGCACCGGCTCGTCGGTGACGGCGAGCACGGCGATCCAACGCAACAGCGGAATGCCAGTCGCATAGGTCTTGTGGCCAGTAATCCGCCAGTGATCGCCGACCCGGCGCGCGATGGTCTCCGGTAAAGAGCCGTGTGACGGAGATCCGACACGCGGTTCGACCTGCGCAGCATTGATCAGCGCCACGCCCTCGCGGTTGGCCTTGATCACCCGTTCGACAAGATGCTCCGGCCATTTGCCCGAGGTGCGCAGCGAATAATGCTGGTTGTAATGCATCGAGAGAACGAGCGCTGTGGACGGCTCGCCGCGGGCAATCGCCGAGACGACCGAGAGCGCTTCGGTCAATCCGCCGCCCAGACCGCCTTGCTCCGTCGCGGTCACGAGGCCGAGCAGCCCGGCTTCGTGAAGCGCATCGAAATTGGCGAAGGGAAATTCGCCGGTTTCGTCATAATGCCGGGCGGTCAGCGCAAAGCGCTTTCCCAAGTCCTCGGCCCTTTCAATCGCCAACTCGATTTCAGTTGCGGCGGTCATCGGCTTCTCCGGTCAGGCAACGGCGCGTGTTTCGAGATCGGCCCAGGGACGACGATCAACCCAGGCTTCGATGTCGAAGTTCTGGGCAAGGAAGCCCCACTCGTGCAGGAAGTCCTTGTAGTGACCGATCGCGTCCACCAGCTCAGGCTCGAGACCGATCCCAAGATGGCGATGCAGGTCCGGGCCGTTGGCGGCGGCGACGACCTCTTCGGATGCGCCGACTTCGCGGGCAACGAAGCGGCGCACGTCATCCGGATGCGCTTCGGCCCAGGCGCTTGCGCGCTTGAGGGTCTCGATCAGCTTTGTCACCAGATCGGGCCGGTCCTCTGCCAGCCGCTCGTCGACCGTCAGGATGCGTGGTGAGCCTGAATTGATGCGGATTTTGGGGTCGGGGTGGAAACCGAACTCGGTCACGGTATGGGTGGCAAAAAGGTTGGCGACGCTGATGCCGGGCGTGCCCTTGACATAGATTGCATCGACATCGCCGCGAAGGAGCGCTGCGATTTCAGGGCCATAGGCCTGCCGGTTGCGCAGGCCGTAGAGCTGAGGTCCGTCTCGATTGTCGAGCACGGTATCTTCAAGCGGGATGTCGACGATTTCGACATCCGTATGCGTCAGCTCTTCGAGCGACAAAGCAGAGACAAGGCCCTTCAGAGCGGTAGCCGCCATGAAGTCGACGATGCCGGGAGGGCGCCGGGCAATGCCGAAGCGACGGCCGACAAGTTCCCGCGTCGTCTTGATGCCCGTTGCCGGCAAGGTGATGATGGCCTGGAACTCATCGGTCCAGGTAATGCCGACGAGCCGCGTCGGATTTCCTTCCGAACGGGCGCGGATTGGCGGGACGTTGCCGCCGTGGCGAAACGAGTAATCCAGATGATGGTTGAAGTGGCTGGACCGGATCGTCCGGTCCTTGCTGTCGATGATGGAGTTGAGGGTGATGCCCTCGCTGGCAAAGGCTTCGTCGAGCAGACCCAGCTGGGTCGCAAGGCCGACCGGGGTCGGGACCGGGCAGCGGGTATACCAGATTTGTGAGATAGTGTTCTTGCGCGTCATGGATCCTCTGCCGTCCTCAAGATGATATCAGGAAGCCTTTTCCGCTCAGGGCGCGCTTTGTAGTGAGCTGTTGCCGAGCGGTTCGCATTTTGAGAATAATCCACCGAAATCAGTGTCTTTTGAGAGCTGTATGGAAAACTGGTTCTCGCAGATCGCCGTTGTCGGGTCGAATTTACCAAAACACGTTTGACAAAGCCTATAGAGTTAGTCAACAATAAAATCATCGGCGTGGGAAATCCGGGGCCGACGACACGTTTCGCCTTGTGCGAATTTTCAAGTGAGAGACGACAGGCATGCCGGCTTTGGTCAGAATTGTCAGAACGCTGCGACGCACGCTGGTCCAGGCAATTCCGACGCTGCTCGGGATCATCATCCTCAACTTCTTCCTGCTGCAGCTGGCGCCGGGAGATGCTGCCGACGTGCTTGCCGGCGAGGCGGGTTCGGCAACCGAGGAAAGCGTGGCAGCACTCAGGGCCCGCTTCGGGCTGGACAGCCCGGTGCTGGAGCAACTGGCGACATACCTCAACAATCTCGCGCATTTCAGTCTGGGATTTTCGCCGCGCTACGGCATGCCAGTCGCCGACCTGATCGCCCAGCGCCTACCGGGCACCTTGACTCTGATGGCGGTGGCGCTCGTCATCGCGATCTTCCTCGGCGTCGTTCTAGGATCCTTGATGGCGACATTTGCCGGACGTCTTCCCGATCGGCTGCTCTCGGTCTTCTCATTGCTGTTCTACTCGATCCCGAGCTTCTGGATCGGCCTGATGCTGATCGTCTTCTTCTCGGTCAAACTCGGCTGGCTGCCAAGCGGCGGCTCAGGCACCATCGGCTCGCGGCTCACAGGCTGGCCGGCACTGCTCGACACGGCGCGCTATATGGTGCTGCCGGCGACGTCGCTCGCGCTTTTCTACGTGGCGATCTATGCCAGGCTGACGCGGGCCTCCATGCTCGAAGTCAAAAACCAGGATTTCGTCCGCACCGCCTATGCCAAGGGACTGACGCCGTTCGGCGTTACTGCCAGGCATGTGCTGCGCAATGCCCTGATCCCGATCACCACCATGGCCGGCATGCACATCGGCGGCATGCTTGGCGGTGCCGTCGTGGTCGAGACGGTTTACAGCTGGCCGGGGCTCGGCAGGCTCGCCTTCGAAGCGGTCATGGGCCGTGATTTCACGGTGCTGCTCGGCATCCTCCTGTTGTCCTCGCTTCTCGTCATCATCGCAAACGCTGCCGTGGACCTCGTTCACGCCTGGCTCGATCCTCGAATTGGAGCACGCTGATGTCCTCGACCGGTGTCGGAGCACTCCGCAATATTCCAGGCGCCACCTATGCGCCTGCGACAGAAAATGAGCAGCCTGCCGGGGTTGCGCCGACGGAGGGCCCGGCCTGGTCCAACGTGAAGGCGCCGGACGCGCGCTCCCAGCAAAGTGCGACGATCGCAATTACCAATGGGCGACGCGCCATGAGGGTCTTCTTCGCCAATCCGAACGCGCTGTTCGGTACTGGCTTTCTCGGCCTCGTCATCGCCGTCGCGCTTCTGGCGCCCGTGTTTTTCCCCGACGACCCGCTTTCGATGGTGGGGCGGCCGTTCCTGTGGCCGGGACAGGATCCGGCCTTTCCTCTCGGAACGGATTCGCTGGGACGCGACGTGCTATCAGGCATCCTGCACGGCTCGCGCATCTCGCTGTTTGTCGGGCTGACGGCGACCGCACTCGGGCTGACGTTCGGCGTTCTGGTTGGCGCAGTTGCCGGCTATTTCGGCGGCTGGGTCGACGATATTCTCGTCAGGCTCGTTGAGATCTTCCAGACGCTGCCGAGCTTTGTCCTTCTTGTCGTCCTGGTGGCGATCGCCCAGCCCTCGGCGACCACCGTGACGCTTGCGATCGCCGTCATCTCCTGGCCGACCGTGGCACGGTTGACCCGCGCCGAGTTCCGCGCAATCCGCGAGAAGGACTTCGTCATGGCTGCCCGCAGCCTTGGCTTCGGCCATGCCCGCATCATTTTCCGCGAGATCCTGCCGAACGCCTTGCCGCCGATCATCGTCACGTCGTCGGTCATGGTCGCGACCGCCATCCTGATGGAATCGGCATTGTCCTTCATGGGGCTCGGCGATCCGAATGTGGTCAGTTGGGGCTCGATGATCGGGACCGGCCGAGAGCTGGTCAGAACCGCCTGGTATCTGACGGCACTGCCTGGGCTTGCGATTGTCTTCACGGTGCTGGCGCTCAACCTCATCGGTGACGGATTGAACGACGCCCTCAATCCCCGCTTTTCGCAGGATCGTTGACGATGGCTCCCTTGCTTCGGGTCGAAAACCTCACCATCGGCTTCCCACGTGCAGAACCGGTTCGCAACCTCTCCTTCGAGGTTGCTCAGGGCGAGACGCTTGCGATCGTCGGGGAATCCGGATCCGGAAAATCCCTGACCGCGCTGGCTTTGATGCAGCTGCTGCCGCGCGCGGCAAGGGTGACGAGCGGCCGTATCACGTTCGGCGACCGCGACCTGCTGGCACTCGATGCGCGCGAGATGCGGCGCCTGCGCGGGCGCGAGATCGCCATGATCTTTCAGGAACCGATGACCAGCCTCAATCCGGTGATGACGATTGGCGGTCAGATCGGCGAAGTGCTGAAGGTTCACGAAAGGCTTTCGGGAAAAGCGGCGCGGGCGCGCGCTATCGAACTCCTGCAGCTGGTCCGTATTCCGGGAGCCGACAAACGGGTCGACGACTATCCGCACCAGCTGTCCGGCGGCATGCGCCAGAGGGTGATGATCGCGATGGCGGTCGCCTGTCGGCCGAAGCTACTGATCGCCGACGAGCCGACCACCGCCCTTGACGTCACGATCCAGGCGCAAGTGCTCGATCTGCTCGACACGCTCAGGCGCGAGCTACAGATGGCCGTTGTGCTCATCACTCATGATCTGGGTGTGGTTGCGCAATGGGCCGACAGGGTAGTGGTGATGTATGCAGGCCGTAAGGTGGAGCAGGCACTGCCGGCAGACCTCTTCAAGGATCCGCTGCACCCCTACACGCGCGGGCTGCTTGCCGCTTCGCCGCGGTTGAAGAACGATTTCCACTATCGCAACGGCGCTTTGACCGAAATTCCAGGATCGATCGTCTCGGCGGTGGGCGAGGCGGGCTGTCCCTTCAGGCCGCGCTGCGCCCAGGCGCGGGCGAGCTGCGGCCACCATATCCCGCCCTTGACCGCCCCGGCACCCGATCGCCTCGTTGCCTGCCCCTTCACCTCGTCCATCAAGGCCGTGCCCGATGCCCTTGCTCTCAGCCACTGACCTCAAGACCCACTACCAGAGCCGTGATGGGCTTCTGCGCTCTGTCGATGGCGTCGATCTTCGCGTCGAGCGCGGGGAGACGGTGGGGCTGGTGGGTGAAAGCGGCTGCGGCAAGTCGACCCTCGGCAAAACTCTTCTTCGGCTGGTTGATCCGACCGAGGGGCGGATCGAATTCAAAGGCGAGGACATCACGCTCATCGACCAGCGGCGATTGAGGAGCGTGCGCAAGTCGATCCAGATGATTTTCCAGGATCCGTTCGCGTCGCTCAATCCGCGCCACACGATCGGTGAAATTCTCGAAGCGCCGCTGGTGGTGCACAAGGCAGGCGGGAGCATGGAGCGACGGCGGATCGTCGCCGGCATCGTATCGAAAGTCGGGTTGCCGGCCGATGCCATCAACCGATATCCGCACGAGTTTTCCGGCGGCCAGCGACAAAGGATCGGCATCGCCCGCGCGCTGTTGCTCAATCCGGAGCTGATCGTCTGTGACGAACCTGTCTCGGCCCTCGACCTCTCGATCCAGGCACAGATCCTCAATCTTCTGGTCGAGATGAAGAAGGAATTCGGCCTTTCCTACATCTTCATCAGCCACGACCTTTCAGTGGTGCGCTACTTCTGCGACCGGGTGATGGTCATGTATCTCGGCAGGATCGTCGAAAGCGCAGACAACGAGACGCTGTGGTCCGATCCGCGCCATCCCTATACGCGTGCTTTGATGGAGGCGGTGCCCGATCCATCGCGCCCGCGCCACGCCGCCCCGCTTGGCGGTGATCTGCCGAGCCCCAGCAACATTCCTTCCGGCTGTCGGTTCCACACCCGATGCCCATTGGCGGCGGATCTGTGCCGCACCGCCGAACCCGAATTCCGCTTCATAGCACCACGCCACAAGGTGGCCTGCCATTTTGCGGACAGCATCAACTGAAATGGAGATTTTAAATGGTTGAGTATCGTTATCTCGGGCGCAGTGCCCTCAAGGTATCACCGCTGACACTCGGGTCCATGATGTTCGGTAACCAGACGCCTGATGATGTCGCCTTCCGCATCATCGACAAGGCACGCGAACAGGGCATCAACTTCATCGATACGGCCGACGTCTATCACGACGGCAAGTCGGAAGAGGTGGTCGGGCGTGGCATCAAGGCCGACAGGGATCACTGGGTGCTGGCGACCAAGTTCGTCAATTCGCACAAGAAGGGACCCAACCTCGGCGGCTACTCGCGCAAATGGGTTTACCAGACGGTCGAGAACTCACTGCGCAATCTCGGCACCGATTACATCGACATCCTCTATTTCCATCGCGCCGTGTTCGACGCGCCGCTGGAGGAGCCGGTCAGGGCTATCGCCGATCTGATCAAGGCCGGCAAGTTGCGGTATTTCGGCGTCTCGAACTTCCGCGGCTGGCGCATTGCCGAGATCGCGCAGCTCGCCGATGAACTCGGCATCGACAGACCGGTCGCAAGCCAGCCGCTCTACAACATCGTCAACCGCACGGCGGAGGCCGAACAATTGCCGGCGGCAGCCGCCTATGGGCTCGGCGTCGTCACCTACAGCCCGCTGGCGCGCGGCGTTTTGACCGGCAAATACAATGTGGGCGAGGCACCTGGCGCTGATACGCGGGCGGGCCGCGGCGACAAGCGCATGCATGACGTCGAATTCCGCGACGAATCCATCGCGATTGCCAAGCAAATCGCTGCACACGCTCAGGCGAAAGGCATTCCCGCCGCGGATTTTGCGCTCGCCTGGGTCCTGAACAACCGTCTCGTCACCTCGACCATCGGCGGACCGCGGACCGAAGAGCAATGGGACGGCTATGTCCGTGCGCTAGACGTGAAGATCGATGCCGATGACGAAGCCCTGGTCGACCGGCTGGTCGCTGCTGGCCACCCATCGACCCCCGGTTTCACCGACCCTGGCCATCCGCTCGAAGGCCGGCTGCCGCGCTTTGGCGCGGCGGAGGCAGAGATCATTCCGCTCACACGGGCGCAGCGCGTCGCCTGAGGCGGCTTGCCCGGCTGTCTGCCGGGCAAGCTCCGCTCAAAAAAGGAAGCCCCGGACCGAAAATCCGGGCTTCGTTTTGTCGGGTGTCTATTCGGCGGCGGCAGCCCTTTGTCTCTCGCAAGCCGAGGAGGCGCCTGGCATTGCCGCCGGCAACACGTCGGAAATCCATGTCGTTTAGTCCGGCTTCCGCGAGGCTCTCGGTCAGGCTCTTGCCGTCGAGTGCGGCAAGGATCGGCCAGTCCGTTCCGGCCAGCACCCGCTCTGCGCCGAAGAAGCCGGTCAGGCTGCGGATGATCTCGGGATCGTGCCCCATCGTGTCGAAATAAATGTAGGGGCGTTTGCCGGCCGCGCGCTCGGGCGGCTCTCCGCGAAAGCGCGGTCGTAGCTTTCATCTGGTGCGCCACAGCTGATGGTAGGCCCTCTTACTTGAGCCAACAACTTCTTCGGTGGATCGGCATCTCTACGGACGACAGTCGAACCGCCCAAAACCAAACCAAAAATGGCAACCCCAATTATCGAGATGGTACATTCGGACGACAGGTTCTCGTTTCGACGATGAGCGGCGGGCTGGATACAGCGCTGCACATGTACAGCGACGGCCGTGATTGTGCGACCCACCCTATAGGCGACCGCGTTGTTGTCTGCTCGCAAAACCAGCGCTCCACCATCTGATCCGCAAAGGCGACCAGCGTTGTTCGGACTTCGCGGTTGTCGCAGGCTTGCCGGAACTCACCATCTCATCCTTCGGCGACTCGCAGTTTTCGTCGATCCATTCAAAGAACTGCGAACCCGTACGGTGATTGTGAACAAGCAAGGCGTCATCGACTTGCAAGGCGAATTCAGCATGCACTGGGTCGGTGAAGCCGATGAACAGCATCCTCTGCCGCATAGCTGAACCACTGATCGATGTCACGCGGGCATCCACCAGTCCGATAGTCGCGTCCCAATGTGCGTTCATCAGCGGACTGCGGTCGAAGGTCAGCGCCAGGTCGGAGTACGCGTAGACTTCCGGCAGCTTGAAGAAGTGTTCTATTTCCTCACGGCTGAGTGTGCCGTCGTCGTGCTTGAGCGCCTGACTATGGACCGGGCCAATTTTGTACTCGCTTACCAGGGATCGCTCTTGAAGCCGCTCCGTGCTCCTATAGGCATAGCCGTTCCGACAAATGGCTAGCTTTATGGTTGCACGCTCGAACAATGACGGCTTTTCACGAACCTGATCGATGGTCGTCTTCAGATCCCTGACGTACTGGGTGTAATGAGTTATTGTCATGCCGATCTGCCCGACCCGTTTTTGCGTCCGACAGCAAGAGACCGTCGCCGCGCGTGTTATGCCAAGATGTTGGTTACGGGCATGATAGCCTTCTCTGCCGCTTGTTTTAGCTATACGCATGTTTGATTCTGGCAATTCCTCTTGCAGACGCGGCCTTTGTTCGGAACACATCTGCTTGTAGAAAAGGCGTGGTCGCGGCGCACTAAGCAACTTGCTTCTCCAGGCTGACATACAGCTGGGGTGCGGTTCCCGATCCGTGCCAAACCTTCGTATAGCTTCGGTTTCGCCGCAGGGTACCTATCATTGCGTCCATGCCGGCACCATGTCCGACGGTCGGCGGGAACGAAGACGAGGTATCCTGAGTGCAATCGAATGACATATCCTCCCGCTGTTCACAGGAAGCGCGCCCTCTAGTGCGCGTTTCTGAATACTGCGAGCGTGCCGGAGTAGGTGAGGCGGAGGAGAGGCGACTGATTGTACAACTGGGTTGCCGCGCTTCTCAGAATGAATTGCAGATCAACCTCACGCTCTTGCCGTTCAGAACCCGATAATTTTGGGGCCACTTCTGCGAAAGGCTTCCGATCTTCGTGCGCGAAGACGCGGAGTGATCTTGATCGGTATGTCCGCCGTGGCTTCCATGCGAAGAGCTGGAGCGGGGCTAGGTAGCCACCAGGCAAAGGTCGCTGTTACGACTTCAATGGCTGCGCCTCCATTGCGAATTTTTCGGGCCGGCGCACGAACTCATTGTCGCGTCCTTTCAGTGAAAACATCCTCTCAAAGAAAGTGACTTCCATGTGGAAGCAGATCCAACCGCCGATACGGGTTTTCTTTGCTTGGGCAATTATCACCCTCGCGCCAATACCGGCATTCGCTCACGTGAAGTGGTTTGCCCCCTACATCGTTGGGGCACCGCCTGAGCTGGTCGGCGATACCTTGCAGGATACGTGGTTCTGGGCAGGAATTGCCCTGGTCCTGGTATTCTTCATTCTAACCCGCATCTTAGAGCGCACATCTGTGGGCGAAACAGCCATCAACGCTTTGAACTGGATGACCGATCCCCTGTGGATGCGCCAGGACGACTACATCAGGTCGATCATCGCCGCGTTCTTCATTGCCATTTTTGCCGTCGGCGGCGTGTATCTGACACCAGATCTCAAGACCCCTGCTGAGTGGGTCTCCTGGCTTCAGTTCGTGATTGCCTGTTGCATTTTCTCCAGACGCACCATGCCCATCGCCGGAATTGGAATTGTCGCCCTCTGGGTACTGGCGTTGCGGGACTATGATCTCTTCCACCTGTTCGACTACCTGGCGTTGGGTCTCGGTGTTGCCGGATATCTCATACTTGAGCCTCTCAAGAATGAAGAACTAAGGTCGCGCCGTTTTGAAGCGTTACGCTGGGGCCTTGCGATCGCTCTGATGTGGTCAAGTCTCGAAAAATTTGCTTTTCCAAGTTGGTTTTATCCCCTGGTCGTGGAGAAGCCGTTTCTCACATTTGGCATGCCGAGAGACGTCTTCATTCCGATGGCCGGCGTCACCGAGTTCACACTTGGCTTCGGTTTGCTTTGGACCCCGTTGATCCGCAGGCTCTCCGCGATCGTGCTGCTCGTCATCTTCACGGCCGCGGTCTGGCCATTCGGTCGTGTTGACCTGATCGGCCACGGCTTAATCATGGCCATTTTGATCGCTGTCGCCGCTGACCACCGCAGGGGCGTCGACCTGATGACTGCCTTCAAACGCCGGGTGGTCAATATTCCTGTCGGGCTCTCAGTCGCGTTGGTCGTCTTCTGTACCGCATACTGGGGTTTGCACTTCGTATTCTATGGCGCGAACCGTGATGGCTCTGTTGGTGACGGAGCGAAGACAACTCATAGCTACAGTGTCGAGCATCCTCATGGTCCGGGCGGGCCAGATGACCACAAGTTGGAGCCGCATGCGCATCCATAAAGCAGTTTACAGCCGAGGTGTGTTAGCTTGCCGCATGGAGCCTCGGTATTGAGCAGCACGAGACCGTTGTCGCCGGAAGCAGCGAGAGTTCGGGACCATTCTCGAGTGATCGGTGTTCCGGCGCGGCGCGTGAACGCAATGACAGGAAGCGGTTGATCATCATGGTGGCTGGCCACGACCCTGATTTCAGGAGGCTCGATTTCCTTGAAACTGGCGATGACATATGAATAAACAGATCTGCAACAGCGTGTGGATATTTGCCTAAGTCGGCCATCGTTCCGGGCGAAGGCGATTTCTCTTGCCTTGTTGCCTAGCGCCGGCTTGCCTGCTCGACATTTTGGTGTCGAACTCGATGCCGCGGTCGGTCAGGAAGGTCTCGAAGAAGATTGGCTGGCAGTTGTCGCCGTCGCCCTAGAGCCATGCGGCAGATTTCGTGAGAAAAAAAGTCGCCCCCATTGGCCGCGATAGCGGCTTACGATCGAGATCAATTCTCCGCGCAGGCCGGCCTATTCAACGCATTGGGGGCGCAGAGCCGCCTTGGATTTCGGCTGCTGTTTTTCGCAAGCAATCACGCAACCAGCAGTGTGCGAGATTACTCGTGTGCCTTGGGTGCCAAAACATGCGTTCATGAATGTCTGGTAACAACATCGGCGGTTCCGCGCCTATTATGCCCGGCGCTGCAAGCTCGCGGATTACCCTTTCCAATACTAGACTTATCAAATTGGAGTCGCGCAGAAGGAACGGGACCAGTACGAAACTTTCGACCGTTGCCGCAATTCGGCGGCTGATGCCCTCTCGCGCCAAATGCTGGTCGGCCAGGTTTGGTCGCCGGTCGGGGCCGATGCCGTACGCAAGGTGCGACGAGCGAAGGAATGCATCCATCGAAACCTTGCCCGCGCCCCCAACTGCCTTGTTCCTGCAATCGGCAGCACACAGCCATCTGTCACTCAGAAGAGGCTCGGACGGGAAGTCGCTATCGGGAAGCAATTCGCTCGGTTCGATCACAACGTCCACGAGGTCGTCATGGAGCATCTTTTCGGTGTCTCGCGAACGCGGAACAAGATGGAGGGTTATCTGCGGCGCTTCAGTCTCCAAGCGTTTGATCAGTGGCCCCAGCAAGACGAGAACGGCGTAATCTGAGGCGCTTATGGTGAAAGTGCGAGCATCGAGCAGCGGATCGAAACCACCTTGTTGCATAAGGGTTTGCTGAACTTTGCTCAGAGCATCCCTTAGCGGTTCCACCAAGTTTTCCGCGTTCTGAGTCAGCGCCAATTGGCGGCCCACGCGAACCAGCAATGGATCATGAAACAGGTCTCTTAATCGACTGAGAGCAGCGCTCGTCGCCGATTGGCTTAGTCCAACAAGCTCACCTGCACGGCTTACGCTCTTCTCACGAAGCAAGGCCTCGAGGACCACTAGCAGGTTAAGATCCACTCCCCGAAGGTTCATAATTGCTCCTCCCTATGTATCCGTTAGCTCGATAGATTCCTTCCGAATAATCGATTGGACACATTACGACAGCAGCGTAACATCCAAGTCAATAAAAAATCTTTGGGAACGAAAGCAAATCCGCAGTCGATTGTTAGTATATCTAGCGATCATGAGTGTCCATCTTGTTCATTAGCGAGTGCAAACAAAGTAACGTTTGCGCAAAGGAGGAGTTATGCGCAATCAAGACAATGTCAATTCTTCATTTGAAGATGTTCACGATGCTTTCCCGCCGTGGGAGCTCAATGCTGGGCCGGAAGCGCTGGCATTTCGGTCGGCGATGCGCAAATTCGTCGGCGGCGTCACCATCATAACGACTCTCCATGAGAGCCGTCCATGGGGCATGACCGTAAGCGCCTTTAGCCCGGTATGCATGGACCCCCCCATCCTGATTGCTTGTGTAAATCGAGACACGGTGACTGCCAGCGACATCACCCGTGATCCCCATTTTGCCGTGAACATCCTCAGTGAGGAGCAAGTGGCAGTCTCGCAATTTTGCTCAAGGCCCCGAGAGGACAAATTCATTGAGGATTTCGTTTTCCCCTCGGCAGCGGTTCCCGACAGGATTCAGATGCCCGTCCTTAGGAACTCGCTCATAACTTTTGATTGTAGAGCAAACACGACATTTGTCGTGAACAGCCATCTCGTAATGCTGGCGCAGGTCCGGGCGGTCCTCGCGCCTTCTGCCAAGAAGCCGCTCCTTTACGGAGAAGGACAGTACATGCAGGGGGTTTCAATGCAGAGGGCTATGTCGTGATGGAAGCCGCTGCAATAACTGCTGTCGTCAGGGCGTTCTGCGCCGCCTACAACAGTCATCGCACGGGCGATGTCGCTGCACTCTACACAGTGGATGCAATCCACCAGGACATCGCTCATGGTCGCTCCAAAGAAGGCGCGCAGGCCATCGCCGATGGCCTGCAAAAATTCATTGGCTGGTTTCCCGACGCCCAATGGAAGCTCGGCTCCATAATCGCAGGCAACGAGGGCAGAGCCGCGATCCAGTACACATTGACGGGGACCTTGTGCTCCTCGCTGGGACCGATTGTCCCTCGTGGCCAAAAAATTTCTCTGCGCGGGTTGATGGTTCTCACTCTCGAGAACGGAAAGATCGCGCGCAGTGAAGACTACTGGGACGCAACGACGTTCCAGAAACAGCTCGACTGCAACACTCCAGAGGAAAGATCATGAGAACGGGTAAAGAATATCTTGAATCGCTACGCGACGAACGCCGTGTTTATGTCGGTGGGGAACTTATCGACGATGTCACCACTCATCCTAAGACGCGAGGCTATGCGCAGGCGATAGCGGACTATTACGACTTGCATCTCGATCCCGCCAATCAGGACATCGCGACGTTCATCGACGAGAAGGGCAACCGCCAGTCCATGCATTGGTTCCTTCCCCGGACGAAGGAAGACGCAGTCCGCCGACGCAAATACGCCGATTTCATCTTCCGTTACTTCAAAGGCGGCATCTTCACCCGCCCTCCGATGGGTATGAACTGCGTGATGTTCACACAGGTCGACGACCAGCAGCCATGGGCCGACAATTCCCGCTTCAAAAACGGTCATCGCGATCTGTCCGGCAACATCCAGCGTCAATGGGACGAGGTTACCAGCAAGGATTTGGCCATCTCTCCGATGTTCGTTGACGTTCAATTCGACCGCGGTCGGGTTGAAGCACTGAGCGAGACCCCGATGCTGAGCATCGTGGAAGAGCGCGACGACGGCATTCTCGTAAGAGGTTGGAAGGCTATCGGCACATCTGTTCCTTTCGTCAACCACATCCTCATCGGCAATCTCTGGCGGCCGGGCCAGACATCTGAGCAGACGGTCTACGCACTGGTTCCGATTGCTACCAAGGGTATCTCGGTAGTCGCCCGCGAGTCCCGTGTTCAGCCCGACGCAGACCCCTACGATCGACCCCTGGCTACCATCGGCGACGAACTCGACGCCATGGTTTACTTCGAAGACGTTCTGATCCCCTGGTCTCAGGTGCAGCATATCGGCAGCCCCGAGCATGCCAAATGGTATCCACAGCGCCAGTTCGACTGGGTGCATCTGGAAACCCAGATCCGCCATTGTGTTCATGCCGAACTAATGGTTGGCCTCGCGCTTCTGCTTACTCAATCCCTCGGAACAAGCAACAATCCGGTGGTTCAGTCTCAGCTTGCTGAAATGATCAGGTTCCGTGAAACCTGCACGGCCTTCATGCTGGCTGCCGAAGAGACCGGCTTCGCTACTCCGGGAGGTCTCTTCAAGCCTAACAACATCTACATCGACTTTGGTCGAGCTCACTATCTGGAACATCAGCCGAAGATGGTGAACATGCTGATCGAGTTCTGCGGCCGCGGGATCGTGCTTCAACCGACGAAGCGGGAGCTCGATGATCCTTACCTCGGTCCGAAACTTGCCGAGGCACTCCGTGGGGCTGAGATCAGCGCACATGACCGTATCAAGATCTTCCGCCAGATCAGCGAGCGGTTCCTGACGGAATGGGGCACGCGCCACGAGATGTTCGAAAAGTTCAATGGAACGCCGCTCTATCTCATAAACCTTCTTACGCTCCAGCGTACCGAGTACCATGTAGACGGCCCTCTCACTGCGCTCGCACGCGAAGTGCTTGGTTTCGGCGATACCGCCGAGCTCGGAAAGCGCGCGCAGGAAGCTGAGAAGAACGCCCATTATGCCAACGTTCGCTTCCAGCCGGAATACGCTCGCGCTCAGGACGTTCACGAGGGCTACATTGGCTCTTCCGGGGACCGGGCTACCGTCAACGCTGCCTGATGAACCTGTGCCGGCGCCGCTTTCGCGCCGGCACGACCTCTTTGCCTTCTTGGGGGCTGCAGGAGCATTCAATGTATTCGTTCATTTACACCGCTGGTTCAGCCCGCGTTCTTTTCGGATCTGGAACGGTGAGGGAGCTTGGTCGTGAATTGGAGCGGCTGGGCATGAAGCGCGCGCTCTTTCTTGCGACCCCTGGACAGGAAGATTACGTAAGAGAGTGCGCCCGATCGGTCGGTTCAGTCGCCGTTGGCGTGTTCCCCAACTCTACGATGCACACGCCAGTGTCGGTCACCGAAGATGCGCTTCGGCTGGTAGATGATCTGCGTGCCGACGGGATTGTGGCCATCGGCGGGGGCTCCACCACGGGGCTGGGCAAGGCGATCGCCTGGCGAACGGACCTTCCCCAAGTCGTTGTTCCCACGACATACGCCGGGTCAGAAATGACGCCAATCCTGGGTGAAACGGAAAACGGTCAGAAGGTCACCCGCACCGATTCCAGGATTCAGCCTGAAACCGTTATCTACGACAGCGACCTGACCAGGACGCTGCCGAGAGACGTCGCCGCGGCAAGCGGCATAAATGCGATGGCGCACGCCATCGAGGCTCTCTATGCCGAAAACCAAAATCCGGTCGTGAACCTGATCGCCGTCGAGGCAATCGGCGCCTTGTATGGAGCCTTGCCGCATCTCTCGGACGGTCAAGACGACGCGACGGCAAGAGAGAGGGTTCTTTACGGAGCGTGGCTAAGCGGAATTTGCCTCGGATCAGTTTCAATGGCTCTTCACCACAAGCTCTGCCATACCCTGGGCGGCATGTTCGATTTACCGCACGCCCAAATGCACGCGGCGCTTCTCCCTCATGTGGTGGCGTACAATACCCCAGCCATTCCTGACGCCGTCAGCAAGCTACGCGGAACCTTCAATCGTGATCCGGTGCAGTCTTTGTATGAGTTAAACCAAAAGCTCCGGATCAAAGCAGGTTTAGGAGAACTGGGGATGCCGCTGGACGGCATCGAGCCCGCAATCACTGCTGTTCTGGCGCAACCGTACAAAAACCCCAGACCTTTGGAGCGGAAACCCCTGATCGAACTACTTATGCGCGCCCATGAGGGATCGCGTCCCGAACGCAGTTGAAAGTTGGAGGAGCAAGAATGAATACGAGGACGACCACCAAGGAAACTGCTTTCCTGACTGAAGAAAACTCGGTTGGGACGGTAAACGCCCGTATGGGTTCCAAAATAAGTCCGCGGATGAAGCTGGTCATGTCAGCGGTGGTGAAGCATCTCCACATGCTGACGAAGGAGATTGAACCGACGCACGAAGAGTGGCAGCAGGCGATCAGTTTTCTAACGGCGGTTGGCCACAAATGCACGGATTGGCGACAGGAATTCATATTGCTTTCCGACGTCCTCGGACTGTCGATGCTAGTCGAGGTCATCAATAGCCGTCGTCCCGCTGGCGCAACGGAAAATACGGTGCTTGGCCCATTTTATGTCCCGGAGGCCCCGCGTTATCAAAACGGGACAAATATCTGTCTCGACGGCAAGGGCGAGCCGCTGGTTGTGAAGGGCAGGGTGACAGATCTGGAGGGCAATCCGATACCTGGGGCCCTGGTGGATGTCTGGCAGACAAACAATGACGGATTCTATGACGTTCAACAAAAAGACATCCAACCTGATTGGAACCTGCGGGGTGTCTTCACCGCCGAGGAGGACGGGACGTACTGGTATCGCTCAACCAAACCCCGTTACTACCCGATTCCAGATGATGGCCCGGTCGGACAACTTCTAGGGCAGCTAAATCGACACCCGAATCGTGCCGCCCACATCCACTTCATCGTCAGCGCGCCGGGCTACGAGCCTGTTATAACGCACATCTTTCCAAATGATTGTCGCTATCTGAATGAGGATACGGTCTTCGGCGTCAGGGAGTCCCTTATCGCTCACTTCAAAGAAGTTGACACGCCTAATGAGGCCGAAAAGCTTGGGTTGAAAAATCTTGGACAGTTTAAGCCGTTCCACTTCGTCAACTGGGACTTCGTGCTTACACCTAGCGCAAAATAGCGCCCCGCAAATCACCGCTTTCCCCATGGTAACGGGTGCCAACGACTTCGATGAAGCCAGTCGCCCCGTCGAAGTGGCGCTTGCCATCCTGAACGCGCACACATCGCTGTCCACGGATCAATTCGGTGGACAGCGCCGACTGTTTCCGACGCAGGATCAATTTTCCGGGATCGAGCGGCGTCACTCATGGGTGGGGTCTCACCACCATCGCCAGGTTACCGCGATTTGCGCGGGACCTCTGCTTATCGGCAGCTCCGCCTAGCGGACGATACGTAAAAATTGAGGTTCTCACGTTGTACGAAGCGGCTCGGGTTTGGGAAGGGCGGAAGCGTAAAATCGTGTCGCCGAAGTTCTCAATGGAGCCAAGGCGGGTCGTCTGCAACGCGTTTCCGACTCCGTGGCGTCTTCGAAATTACCTACACGGCGAATTCGCCGAAAGAACCTGCTGGGCGGTGTGTCTTGGCCAGAGGCGGCCCGGGCTCCAATAGTAGGCGTCCGGGCGATTAATCCGCTCCCAAGAATTGGGCATTGTCGTCCGGATGCGGTGTCTTGCTTTCAACTAGTAACGCAATAGCGTGAAAAAAGAACTTACGAATTTTCGACTGTCAGCTTCGCGGCCCGGTTCGAGAGCTCGTGGGTCCGGCGCTGTCTTCTGCCCGATCCCGTCAAGTCTACATGCCGGCACGGGAACCGCTGCGCCACACAGACGTAGTCAAGATGGCGCAGCGCGGTCAATCAGGCAGGATGAGTAGCCCTGAATCCTACCTGAATCCGGTTCCAAAGATTGATCGCTCCGATCGCAAGGGACAGCCAGGATCGCTCTTCTGCGGTAAAAGCCTCCTCGATCAGCGCCCAATCCTCGTCGGGTGCCCCGGTCTGCGCCACGTTGGTCAGCGCCTCTGTCCAGGCAAGAGCAGCGCGCTCGCGTCGGGTGTAAATCGTTGCCTCACGCCACCCCGTCAACAGATATAGGCGCATCGGCTCTTCGCCGTCCTTGAGAGCTTCTGTAGTGTGCAGATGGATACAGAACACGCAGGAATTGATCTGCGACGCGCGCAATTTAACAAGGTGCAGCAACTTCGGCTCCAGCGGACCATTCTTGAAAGCACCCTCAAGCGCGAAGAGGTGTTTGATGCCCGGTTCAGCTAGTTTGAAGTAGTCGCTTTGACGAGATTGCATGGTTTGCTTTCCTTTCGTTTTTCAGGTTGGACTGTTCATTGGACGGGCATAACCGCCGGCGCGTCCTTCTTTTTCAGCAGCACCACAACGAACCTCGCCGGACTGGTCGTGCTCGCGTTCCTACTAATCAGGTGAATGTCGGAAGGGCTTTCGTAGTAGGTCTCCCCTGGAGCGACGGTAACCTCTTTGCCACCCTTCACCTGCATCACGATCGAGCCCTCCAGTACGTAGACGAAGGCGTGAGCGTCGTGTCGGTGGATGGGCGATGAGCCACCTGGCTGATATTCGACCGACAGCATCAATCCCTCCTTTCCGGGATAATCCTGCAAGTCCTTGGACATCAACGGCGTGACCCTCGCGCCGTCGTCTGCCGCGATCGCGACTTGTACGGCTCCTAGAGCAACAACGGCAGGAACAAGCATGGTTCGAAGAATAGACTTCATCATGGTCTCCAATGAAAGAACTCAAGGGGCAAAACACCTCCATTTGGCGGCTTTCCTTGGGTTCGGTTGTGTTTTGACCGGCATTTGCGCCGATCGGCTAAATCTCTTCCTTCCGCTGGATGGGTGATTCCTCGGTTGTCGAACCAGTTTCCAGTGCGTGACCTGATGCCTGTGGCTTCGGTCACAGAGTGGCGTTTGGCTCCCGGCACCCGGCCAGAGCGTAGCGTCTTACCCGCCGAATCCTGCACCACCAGATGGCTGTAGGATTTGTGGTAGTCCACCCCGATATGGTAATCATAAGAGGCAGTCATGCTTCCAACTCCCTTGTTGAGATCTCGAAAACCCCAATAAGATAAGCCGAAAGGCTGGAAGCGTGACTGTCCCTCGTTCATCATCGGCATCTCTCAGTGATCCGTTCTCTCAGCGGGCGCGGCCTTTTTCATGCCACCTCCTTAGCGGTTCCGGCGACGGCGGAACCAAAGAACTGGAAATGTCGCAAAGTCGCTGAACAGTGCCCTCGTTCCGACGAGCGGTTTCATGGGCTATTTCCTGCAGAGTGACGCAAGGTCGGCCAACCACCCGTCGGGCATCCCGTGGATTGCTTTTCCGCCGGGCAGCAGTGCCAAGTCACGGAGTCGAACACCCAAATAGAGCGCTTCGGGATCGGCGAGCGCGCTGTCGGTGTGGAAATACTTAAGACCGGTGATTTCCAATGCGTCGATGGCGGAGCAAGAAGAGCAGCCCGCGCAACTATCGCCGCGGCATCCCCGGCCGGAATCGGATGCCGAGGGCCCACCGTCTGAGACAGCATCGCTTCTCGCACCAGGCGTCGCAGTGCCGCTGCGATTGTTCTGCTGCGCGACAGTGTTCACTTTTGAACCTGTTCGTCCCGTTCTGCCCATGACCTTCACAGCTGGATCCCTTCAGTGTGTTATCTGAGTTGCAGAAGTCCGTGGTCTCGATTGCAACCGCGCTATCCGCGCTTCGGCGCTGGTGGAAGAATGATGCAACACGGGGTGTCATAGCTATTATTCGAACCGGCGTTTGCTCACGACGTGGCGATAGGTAGCCCTAGACCTTCTGCTAGCTTGCCCTAGCAGCACGGTTGTTCGATCCGTGCAATACCGACGCGAACGCCAGTCGCTGACGCGGTGCACTGGCCGTCCGGGGAGTCCGTGGTAATTCGGAGATTTCGTGCATGGCCGCTTGGGCAAGATTGCACGTCAACACCGGTAAATTGCAGATGCGGCAAAATATTTGCGCTGCACGAAAGCCAACCGCGCAACACGGAAAGCAGCACTTTCATATACTCGTGTTGGCTGGAATAACGCAGGAGGCAACAAGGAAAAGCGCCGTGCCGGCGATGATCAACCAAGGGTCGGAGGGCAAGGTGGTTGCGGGTTGTAGCGGCGTAATAACCTTCTCCTAGGTTCCAGTCTTCGAGGTCGGCTCAATTACCTGGATCCCTTGCTGTCATTTTAAGACTGAGCGTAGTCCCCTCGAGCACAGAGCTTTACAAGGAGATTGTAAGAGCATGCGCTAGGCGGGACGGCCGAAGCGTGCTCGATGGTGCGCGACAAAGGCGCGCACGGCCGCCGAGGCTTCGACCTTGCGGTAGGCGACCGCGAGGTCGGACGTGACGCGATTTCGCGCCAGTGAAACATAACGAACGCCGGGAAGCTGCAGGCATTGCAGCGACTGCGGCACGAGCGCGATGCCGAGCCCGACGGCGACCATGCTTATGATAGTGGTAAAATCCCGGCCTGTCGCACTGATCTTTGGGGCAAGGCCGGCGTCCTTGCAGGCATCGAGCGTATTGGAGTGGAAACCGACATCGGCGGGCTGGCGCGGCGTTATGAAGGTCTGTTCCGAGAGGGCCGTGAGCTCGATCGCATGCTGTGCGGCGAGGGGATGGGCCTCCGGCAGCGCCACGACCAGTACCTCGCGAAGCACGGTTGTCGTGGTGAGGCCGGCCGGGATCGGCGCGGGCGGGCGGATGTAGCCGAAGTCGAGGTCGCCTTCCGAAATCATCGCGAGCTGCTGGCGCATCTCGATCTCGACAAGCTGGAGTTCGATCTCGGGGAATTCATGGCGGAAAGAGGTCAGTGATTCCGTCAGCACGCCGGAATAGGCGGCCGAGGCCACATAACCGACCGATATCCTTCCTGTCTGGCCGCGCCCGACCCGCTGCAGTTCGGACAGTGCGAGGTCGGCCTGGGCGACGATCTTTCGGGCTTCGTCGAACAGCAATTGTCCCGACAGCGTCAGCTGCACGGACCGCTTGGCTCGATTGAGTAGCGGGATGCCGACTAGGCTTTCCAGATTCAGAATCTGCCGGCTGAGGCCGGGTTGGGCGATACCGAGCCGGGCGGCAGCCCGCTCGAAATTCTTTTCCTCCACGAGCGCGATGAAATAGCGCAGGTGGCGAAGTTCGAAGGTCGCCGCGCGTGGCGATTTTGGAGCCGACATGAGGTCTCGCATTGCAATAACTGAAAACGATGCTGTGCCCCCATATCATAATTCATAGTTCTGAAAAATCCTGTGCCGACTTATTGGAATGCCGGAAAATTTGACTATAGAAAGATGACAAAATCACTCCAGATTGAGCGCGTAAATGCCGCGCGCAGAGGCTTTCGTCGTCACATGTCACGCATTCACTGGTTGCTGCTTACGTCCGTCGCTTTGACAGGATTCGCCGGACAGACCGCCATGGCGCAGCAGCAAAGTGAGACCAAGCTCGAGGCGATCGTCGTGAAGGGCGACAGGGATGCCGGCGGTCCTGTCGAGGGCTATGTGGCAAAGTCGAGCCGTACCGCTTCGAAGACCGGCACGCCGCTTCTTGAGACGCAGCAGTCGGTGTCCGTCATCACCCACGACGAGATCGAGGCTCAGGGCGCTCAGACGGTGGGGCAGGCGCTGAACTATACGCCCGGCGTGCTTGGACAGCCCTTCGGTACCGATCCGCGCTTCGACGCGCCGATCATCCGCGGTTTCGACGGGCGTCAGGTCCAGTTCCTGAACGGGCTGCGGATGATGCGAACGGCCGGCGCGCCTGCCTTCGAAATCTACGGGCTCGAAAACATCGACGTTCTTCGCGGGCCCGCTTCGGTCATGTATGGCCAGGGCAATCCGGGTGGCATCATCAACATGATCAGCAAAAAGCCGGTCTTCGAGAATTTCGGCGAAGTCGGCGTGCAGGGCGGAAGCTACGAGACCATTGGTGGCTTCTTCGATTTCGGCGGCACTCTGGGCGAGCAGTCGGATTTTGCATACCGGCTGACCGGGCTTGGCAAGAACGCCGCTGCCCAGGTCGACGAACTGGACAACGATCGCTATTTCATTGCCCCGGCGCTCACCTGGCAACCGGACGAGGATACCAAGCTGACGATCCTTGCGAGTGTCCAGCACGACAATCCCAGCACGCCCTCCGGACTGCCGCCGCAATACACGCTGAACGCCACCGATTTTCGCCTGCCACGTGACTTTTATGTCGGTAACGAGTCCTTCGACCGTTCCAGCCGCACGCTTGCAAACCTCGGATATGAATTCGAGCATCGCTTGAGCGAGAGCTGGATTTTCCGGCAGAGCTTCCGCTATAGCGACTTCAATTGGGACTACCAATCGCTCGGTATGTCGACGCTTGGTCTCGCGGCTGACGGTCGGACACTCCGCCGAAACGCGACCTTTCAGGACGAGGCTCTCAATACCGTCAATATCGACAACAATCTGCAAGGCGAGTTCTCGACCGGCGATGTCGACCATACGCTGCTTTTCGGGCTCGATTATCGCCACTTCGGCAATAATGTGCGGACCCGCTTCTACCAGGCGACACCGCTCGACGTGCGTTCGCCAAGCTATGGCGAACCGATCCGGCTGATCGCGCCGACGCTCGACACGACTGTCGACAGCGAGCTTTCCCAGCTTGGTGTCTACGTGCAGGACGAACTGGCGCTTGGAGGCTGGCGCGCGACGTTGGGCTTCAGACAGGATTGGACCAGCAGCGCGGGAACGTCGCTGAATGGACTGACACGCGTTTCACGTCCGCTCGACCAGGACGATCACGAACTGGCCGGCAGGGCCGGCCTCAGCTATATCTTCGACAACGGCATTGCGCCCTATGTCAGCTATTCGTCGTCCTTCGAGCCGGTGATCGGCGCAGGGCCGGACGGGAGACCATTCGAGCCGACCTCGGGAGAGCAGGTCGAACTCGGTGTGAAATACGAACCAACCGACTGGAACGGCTTTTTCACAGCAGCCGCCTACGACCTCAAGCAGAAGAACGTGCTTCGCACCATCGCCGGCATTTCGTCGCAGATCGGCGAGGTTAACGTCCGCGGCCTGGAACTCGAAGCCGTAGCGAGCATAACGCAAGGGCTCGATTTGCGGGCGTCCTACACCTACACGGATGCTAGGATCGCCTCCGGCGCCGATGACGGCAACCGCGTCGAAAACGTCCCGGAACACATGGCGAGCCTTTGGGCGAACTACACTTTCCAGGAGGGCACGGCGCTCGAAGGGCTCGGGATCGGGGCGGGCGTGCGCTATGTCGGCCAGCGCTATGGTAACAGCGCCAACACCTTTAACCTGGATTCGGTCGTACTGGCCGATTTCGCGCTCTCCTTTAAGAAGAATGGTTACAAGGCGTCGCTCAACGTTCAAAATGTCTTTGATAAGGACTATGTCGCAAGCTGCAGCTCCTTCGGCTGCTACTACGGCGACGGCCGCACGTTCATGGGGAAGCTGACCTATAGCTGGTAGCGAAATGAGAGAGCGGGCATTGGGTCCTTTTATCGGTCGCCGGGAGCTGCTTCTCGGCGCAGCGCTTTTGCTCGCCGCGCCTGATGTCAGGGCCGACATGCCCTTGCGCATTGCTGCGATCGACTGGGCGATGTTGGAGACGCTGTGCGTACTCGGCCTCATCCCGGTTGCGGCGACGGAACTCATACAGTTTCGAAGCAATGCGGTAGAGCCGGAGTTGCCAGCCGATGTCGTCGATCTCGGATTGCGCGGCTCGCCCAATTTCGAACTGCTTCACCTCCTGAGGCCCGATCTCATTCTCATCTCGCCGTTCTACGTGCGCCACGAGGCTGCGCTTAGCCGGATCGCGCCGCTCTTCTCCCTGCCATTTTACGTGCGGGGCGAGCCGCCCTTTGAAAAGGCGCTGGCAGCGGTCGAGGCGCTCGGCGAGCGTCTCGGGCGGTCTGACAAAGCGGGAGCGCTGCTGAAGGAGATTGCCGGCGAAATCGAAAGTTACCGGCAGACGCTGGCTCCCTTGGCGAATAGGTCTACCTACGTCGTCAATATCGGCGACGCGCGACATGTCCGCGTCTTTGGTTTCGACAGCATGTTCGGCGACATGCTCGTCCGGCTCCGCCTGCCGAATGCCTGGACCGATCGTTCACGGTTCACCTTTGCGGCACCTGTCCCGATCGAAAACCTGGCGGCCGATCCCGATGCGCGCATCGTCATCGTTTCCGAGGTGCCCGTCGAGGCGCGCAGCGGCCTTCGAAACAGCATCATCTGGAATTCGCTGGAGCCGGTCCGTCAAGGACGGGTCATCCAGCTCGCCAACGTCAACCCCTATGGTGGCGTGACCGCAGGCCTGCGGTTTGCGCGCCTCTTCGCCGAAGCGATTCTTACGGAGGATCAGCGCGGATGACGATGCGGACATGGTCCTTCCTGTCGGCTAGCGTGCTCGCTGGCCTCATCCTCTTCGCGCTGGCCGCATCGAACCAGGTCCCGTTTGCGCAATGGGGAGACCTGTCTGCCCCTCCCGCAGAGCTCGGCCTCGACAAGATCATCCTGGCCTACAGCCTGTTCCCGAGAGCGGCCGTCGCTTTGGTCGCGGGCGCAGCACTCGGTCTTTCCGGCGCGCTACTCCAGCAATTATTGCGCAACCCGCTCGCCGATCCATCGACTCTGGGCATCTCCGCGGGCGCTCAGCTCGCGATCGTCGCGGCGACGCTCTATGTCCCCGAAATCGTCGATGGCCACCGAACCTTGGTCGCGCTCGCCGGGGCCGCGGGGGCAGCGGCGATCGTCTTCGCGCTCGGTTGGCGTCGGGCTTTCGAGCCGGTGACGATGGTGGTCTCCGGCCTGCTTGTGGGGGTGACAGCCGCAGCATTTTCCGCGGCGATTACGCTCGCGCGGGGCGAGTACCTCATGTCGCTTGTGACCTGGAACGGCGGATCCCTCACTCAGCAGGACTGGTCAGTGTTCCAAAACCTTGGCTCGGAGTTGGTGCTTCTTGGCCTGCTTGCCGGCCTGTTGATCCGCCCGCTGATGGTCCTGGGCCTTGGTGACACGAGCGCACGTAGCCTTGGAGTCAATCTCGGCGGCATCCGTTTTGCCATTGCCGCGATCGCCACGGCGCTTGCCGGCTCCGTAGCAGCGGCCGCCGGCCTGGTAAGCTTCGTCGGCCTTGCCGCCCCGGCATTCGTGCGCGCCTGCGGTGCTCGCCGGCCGGCGATGATCGTAGCGCTGTCGCCGGTTGCGGGGGCGCTTTTCCTGTGGCTCTGCGACGGCATCGTGCAAACCGTTGCTCGCGCGTCGAGCGAGAACTTTCCGACGGGTGCGGTCACCGCACTCGTTGGCGGTCCCTTGCTGCTCTGGCTTCTGCCCAGGGTGCGAAGCATGGAAGTGCCGCACGAGGCGCGTGAAAACGTCCATCGCAGTCACCTGAAAACAGCATTCGCCGCCTTTCTGTTTCTCGTGCCGGTCCTTGTCGCGATCGCATTCTTCATCGGGCCGTCCGGACATGGCTGGAAGATCCTGAACTGGTCGGAAACGCTCGACCTGGCACCGCTTAGATGGCCTCGGCTCTTGGCGTCTGCCGCGGCGGGCGGCCTCCTCGCGGTGACCGGCGCGGTACTCCAACGCATGACCGGCAATGCGATGGCCAGCCCCGAAGTCGTCGGCGTAAGCGGCGGTGCCGGTCTTGGCTTTGCCGCAGCGCTGACCTTCGCGCCTGATGGCGGCACGGTCGCGGTCTTCACTGGCTCCGGGCTCGGCGCGCTCATAGCCATGCTGGCGGTTCTGGTGTTCGCCAGCCGCCGGCATCTGCCGCCGGAAAAGCTGCTACTTGCGGGCGTGGCCGTTGGTTCCTTCAGCTCTGCCGTTTTGTCGGCGCTGCTTGCGATCGGCGATCAGCGGTCGTGGCAAATTCTCTCCTGGCTTGGTGGTTCTGCATCCACGGCAACGCCGGCGACCGCAATATTCCTTTGCGCTCTCTCACTGCTCGTCCTTGTTGCCGCGCTGATATTGAGCCGCTGGCTCACGATCCTGCCCTTCGGTCCTTCGATCGCCCTGTCGCTTGGTCTTTCGGTGCGGTTGAGCCGCGTGGTTCTCCTGCTTCTCTCGGGTGCTGCGACGGGCGCCGCGTCCCTGCTCGTCGGCCCTCTGAGCTTTGTCGGGCTCGTCGCACCGCACATTGCTCTGCGCGCCGGTCTCGTCACAGCGCCGCAGCACCTGGCAGGCTCGTTCCTGCTCGGCTCGATCCTGATGGCCCTTGCCGATTTCGGCGCCCGCACAGCGACCTTTCCCTACGAGCTGCCGCTCGGCCTCTTCGCTGCACTCGTCGGCGCGCCCTACCTCATTTGGCTCCTGGGGCGGCAGAAATGATGGTGAACCAGCTTCCGACGCTTCCCACGCCGTTCGCGGATGCAGCCCTGAGCCACGCAGTGCCAACGGAAAATGGTAATCTCGTCAGTCTGGACAGCATTCTCAAGCCAGGGCCGATTGCGAACGCACTGGATGGCCTGTTGCAGCGGTGGGGACCGGGTGATCGCCGGGCCGCGGCGTCGCTGTGGACGCAAGGTTATTTCGGCCGGCTGCTCCGACCGGTTATTGCCTATGGTCTCGTTCACGACATCTGGTTTTCGTTGAAGTTGTCGGATATTTACGTCGGCCTGTCTGATTTGGAGACGCCTGTCCGGTTCGTGCTGAAACGCGCTGCGCCGGCTCCGGTGAGCGAGCACCTGGGGCGGATTGTCGAAGACAATGTAAAGCCCTTGATCGTGCGGATGGCGAGGGTGACAGCCACGTCCGAACGGGTGCATTGGAGCAACGCGTCCTACACGTTATGCCGCGCTTGCGGCCATGTCCGGGATCTCTGGCAGCAGGAGACGATGCCGGCTGATGTCGCGGTGCGCTTGCGTGAGATGGAGATGCATATGTCCGCCGTCCATCCGCTGTTCCGTCTGACGCACATGGTTCCAGATGCCGCGCGCGGTATCTGCCTCCAACGAAAGGTTTGCTGCATACGCTACAAGCTCGATGGCTTGAAGAAATGCGGCACAGCCTGCCCAATCAATGCCCCGACCTTTTGCCGTCGATAATATCTATCAATGAGACGAACAGCAGGTCCAGGGATCCGCACTGGAACGAAAAGATGCCGAACCACCTCACTGAAACTCCACCCATCGCCCGCGACCAGGCCGTCGTGACGCTTCATGATGTAAGCTTTGCGATTGGTGATCGCAACTTGCTGCATCCGCTGACGTTGCAGATCCCCGCAGGACACTCCATCGCGCTGATAGGCCACAATGGTTCCGGGAAGTCGACGCTGCTCAAGCTCATCGGGCGGCAGCTTGTGCCGACCTCGGGCCGTATCGATTTCGAGGGCAAGCCGCTTGCAGGCTGGGGCACACGGGCCTTCGCCCGGCGGCTCGGCTATTTGCCGCAGAGTACGCCGCCAGCACCTGGTATGCTTGCCCGCGAGCTGGTCGCACTCGGTCGCTATCCTTGGCACGGCGCGCTCGGCCGCTTCGGTTCGGCCGATAGGGCAAAGGCGGAAGAAGCAATCGAGGTCACCGGCATCGGCCCGTTTGTTAACCGCGAGGTCGACAGTCTGTCGGGGGGCGAGCGCCAGCGCGTGTGGCTTGCCATGCTCGTCGCGCAGGATGCCATCTGCCTGCTGCTCGACGAGCCGATCTCCGCCCTCGACATCGGTCATCAGCTCGAGGTGCTCGCGTTGACTCGCGATCTCTGTCGGGACAAGGGCATCACCATCATTTCGGTACTGCACGAGATCAATATGGCAGCCCGTTTCTGCGATCGCATCGTGGCACTCCATTCGGGCCGTCTCATTGCCGAGGGGACGCCTTCCGATGTGATGACTTCGGAAGAATTGGCGCGGATATACGACGTGCAGATGGATGTACTGGAACAGCCCGGCAGTGGGCGGCGCGTCGCGCTGGCACGGTAACCCCCAACGTTCGCTCGTGGCGTGAACACTCCCGGCCCTGCAGGGTCGGGCTTCGCGTCCACCGATGGCCATGGTGTTGGGCAGGAGGAAGGCGTTTGTCACTAGGCGGCTCGGCCTCACGCGCGCCTTCCTCGCCTGCAAAGGCGTGGACGACGCCAAAGCCGGCCAGCATCGGATGATCGCGCGACAGGGTCGTCAGCCAGTCGTTGGCTTCCCGTAACGCGGAAAGCGGCACGGTGCGTTCAAGGCTGAACAGGCTCTCGATCGTCGCGATGACGACCGCCAGCGATATGCCGACGGCCAAATTCGTCAACCAGCGCATGCGGAGTGGTGATCTTGCGATAGATCTCCGGTGAGAAGCCGCCGGTGGGCTTGGCGCATCTTCCGCCTGGTTCCCAAGCCGGCGGCCAGATATGGACATGGATGTCGACGATATCGAGCGGTACGGTCATTCGGCGGCTACCTTTCTGGCTTCGCGCTCGGCAATGCCGGCTTTGACGAGCGGCACTACGTCCCGTCCGTAGGTCACGGTGTCCTCGGTCGGGTAGAAGCCGCGCACGAGGAAGTTGGAAACGCCGGCATCGTAATAGTCGAGGATGGCGTCTGCCACCTGTTCCGGCGTCCCGACCAGAGCGGTCGAGTTGCCACCCGCCCCGCTTGCCTCGGCGACCTCGGTCCACAGCCGCTTGTCCAACACCTTGCCGCGTTTGGCAGCCTCGCGCAGGCGCACGGAGCCGACGTTCGAGGGTAGCTTCTCGCCGTTGCCGCCGGCCGAACGCGCTTTCTGTGACTTCACCTTCTCAAGGATATCGCCGGCCTTTGCCCATGCGGCATGTTCCGTCTCGGCCACGACGGTGCGGAAGGCGAGGGTGAAGCGGACGTCACTGGCCGACCGGCCATTGGCAATAGCGGCTGCACGCACCTTGGCGATTGTCTCTTTCGCTCCGTCCAGCGGTTCGCCCCAGAGCGCATAGATATCGGCGTGTTTGCCGGCGACCGCGATCGCGGCATCCGACGAGCCGCCAGAGGAGATCGGGATCCGCGGCTTCTGATAGGGCTTGACCTGGCTGAAGGCGCCCTTGAACTTGTAGAAGCGTCCTTCGTAGTCGAAGGGCTCGTCGCTCTCCCAGGTCTTCTTCAGCACCGACAGATATTCGTCGGTGCGGGCATATCGGGTGTCATGATCCTCGAAATCGCCATCGCGAGCCTGGTCGCTGTCGGAACCGCCGGTGATGATGTGCACCCATAGGCGACCCTCGGAGAACTGGTCGAGCGTTGCGAGCTGCCGGGCGCCGAGCGTCGGAGCCATCAGGCCAGGCCGATGGGCAAGTAGCGCCCCGAGCCGCTGTGTCTGGCCGAAGACGAAGGCGGCGATCTGGTTGTTGTCTGGCCACTGTGCGAACTGGCCGATCAACAGCCGGTCTATGCCGGCGGCTTCCGCTGCCTGCACGTGACTGCCAATATACGCCTTGTCGATGATCGGGCCGGTCGCCGGAACGATATCGGATCCCTCCCTGTTGGACGTGTGGCCGATGAATTCTGATGACATCGAAAACTCCTTGAAACTCACAGTCAGCGTTGCTCCTTAGTCTATTTAATAGATCGATAATGTCGATTGCGTTTTGGGTGCCGATCTTGGGATGAGTTTTCAACGGCTTGCCAATGTCGGGATTTTTCGTTCAACCTCCTGCCCTGGGACGGTGGCCGATGCGTCTGGTACCAGGACGCAGATGGACATGCCCGCCGATGATCGTCGCCGCCATTCATCAGAGGATGTCCAAACCTCGTAAATTCGAGAGAGCATGGCTCCGACGTGAGATATTCCGTCGCGGTGTCCCCGGCCGTGCAGCATTTTCCAAAAGCCAGCGTGACTTTAGAAATCTATTATCACCATAAATTTGATAGATTATATATCGTGAAACGGATCACCCAATGATGGGTGCACGAAAACAAACCAGCGCTCTGCGTCTGCTTGGGGATATCCTGATGACATCAACACCTATCAGCCCACCGAAACCGACACGCCGCGCCTTTCTGCTCTCGTCCGTTGCGTTGGCGGCCGTCGTCGCCGTCGGGGCTATTCCGGAGATCTCGTTTGCCGCGGAAGAGCCGACACGCGGCGGTAGCGTTTCGATCAATATAGGCACCGAACCGCCGGTCCTTGTTCTGATCGCCCACAGTGCGGGCGCTGCCTACTATATCAGCGGCAAGGCGACCGAAAGCCTGCTGACTTATGACCGTGATTTCAACCCACAGCCATTGCTGGCGACCGAGTGGACGGTCAGCGAGGACGGCCTGCGCTACTGGTTCAAGCTGCGCCAGGGTGTTCGCTGGCATGACGGCAAGGATTTCACCGCCGAGGATGTCGCATTCTCTATTTTGGCGCTCAAAGAGCACCATCCACGCGGGCGAGCGACGTTCGCACATATTCAGAAGGCAAACGTCCTCAATGCCCATGAAGTGGAACTGATCCTTTCCAAGCCTGCTCCCTATCTGCTCACCGCCTTTGCGAGCTTCGAGGCGCCGATCGTGCCGAAGCACCTCTACGAAGGCACGAAGATCGCGGAGAACCCGCACAATGTCGCGCCGGTTGGCACCGGACCCTACAAGTTCGTCGAATGGGTGCGCGGCAGCCACGCGCTTTTTTCGCGCAACGAGGACTATTGGGGATCTCCGAAGCCCTATCTCGACCAGATCATCTTTCGCTTCATCATCGATCCGGCGGCAGCGGTTGCCGCGATCGAGACCGGTGAAGTGCAAGTCTCCACCGCCAACTTGCCGCTGACCGATATCGAGCGCCTGAAGGCGAACCCCAATCTCGTCGTCGATACCGATCCGGCGCCCTATTCGCCGAGCATCGCCCGAGCCGAGTTCAACCTCGAGAACAAGTATCTGGCCGATATCAAGGTGCGTCACGCGATCGCCCATGCAGTCGACAAGGACTTCATCGTCAACACCGTCTATCTCGGCTATGCGACGCGACTGGACGGTCCCGTCAGCGCCGACCTTGCGAAATTCTACACGCCGGACCTTCCGAAGTACGAGTTCGATCCTGCCAAGGCGGAGAAGCTCTTGGACGAGGCCGGCTACGCGCGAGGCGCCGACGGTTTCCGCTTCAAGCTGTTCATCGATCCCACTCAGCCCTCCGGCCCACCCAAGCAGACGGCGGAGTATATTGCCCAGGCACTTGCCAAGGTCGGCATCAAGGTTGAACTGCGCACCCAGGACTTTGCGACCTTCGTGAAGCGGGTCTTCACCGATCGCGATTTCGATATCGCCATCGAAGGCATGAGCAATCTTTACGATCCGACCGTCGGCGTGCAGCGCTTATACTGGTCGAAGAACTTCAAACCGGGCGTGCCGTTCACCAACGGGTCTAAATATTCCAACCCGGAAGTCGACCGGCTCCTCGAGACCGCCGCCGTCGAAATCGATACCCGGAAACGGTTGGAGCTCTTCAACGCGTTCCAGAAACTGGTCGTGGAAGATCTGCCCACGCTCGACATCGTCACCCCGGCGGTGATCACCGTCTACGACAAGCGGGTGAAAAACCTCAAGCTGGGTGTCGAGCATCTCTGGGCCAACGGTTCCGACATCTATCTCGACGAGTGATCGATGGCACGGTGCAGTCTGCGGGAGATCCGGCTGCACCGGTTTCTTCAGTCTCGGAGTTGACGAGTGACGACACTAACCAATGTGCAGACTGCTTCACGCCCGACACGTGCGGAACTTCTTGCGCGCGTTCCTGGGTTCGCGGCGGAAGTCGCCACGGGCGCGGCCGAGCGCGACCTGTCGCGTGAACTTCCTTTCAAAGCCTTCGAGCGCTTTCGCCAGCTGGAACTTGGAACCCTGCGGATTCCGGTGGCGCTCGGGGGTCCAGGCGGTTCGGTTGCCGACTATATCGAGATGATCGCGGCGATCGGCGCTGCCGATTCCAATGTTGCGCATGCGCTCCGGTCGCACTTCAACTATGTCGAAAACGTCATTCTGAGTGAACCGCGGGAGAGGGATGCGGGTGCGATCGAGCTGATCCTCTCGGGAAAGCTCTTCGGCGGCGCCCACACCGAACAGGGTACCGCTCGGCCCGGCCAGGTGACGACGACGATCGTCAGGCAGGGCGATACCTATAGGCTCAATGGCCGCAAGTGGTATGCAACGGGAACGGCATTCTCCGATTTTGCCTCGTTCAGTGCGCTGGACGAGCACGGGCAGGCGGTCGGCGTTCTCTTGCCCGTCGATAGACACGGCATCACCATTCTCGACGATTGGGACGGAATGGGTCAGCGGCTGACCGCCAGCGGTGGCGTGATCCTCGAAAATGTCGAGGTGTTCCCGCACGAGTTTACCCGGCGCTCGCTCGACAATCTTGTCGGCCGCCATTGCTCGACATTGCGCCAGTTGCATCTCGCGGCAAGCGCTGCCGGTGCCGTCCGCAATGTTCTTTCCGACGGGCTTAGCTACGTCAGCCGCCAGGCGCGTTCCGCCGCCCACAGCATGGCGGAAACCGCGACCCAGGACCCCTTCGTCCAGCAGGTCATCGGCGAAATCGCCGCCAATTCGTTTGCCATCGACACTGCGGTGGCTGCGGCCGCCAGCGCCCTGGATCGGACGGTTGCGGTTTTAAACCGGGGCAACGAAGCGGAGATCGAAGATGCCCTCATCGCAAGTGCGCTTTCAACCGCCCGCGCTCAGCTTGTCCTTGGCCAGCTTGGTCTGCGAAGCGCCGAGCGCTTGTTCGATCTGGGTGGCGGGTCAGCGACGTCCCGTAACAACAACTTCGACCGGCATTGGCGCAATATTCGCACGGTGCTCAATCACAATCCGCTGCTGCACAAGGCGCGCGTCGTCGGCGACTATCTCCTCAATGGTACGACCATCCATCTGAAGGAAGGGAAGGTCTTCTGAGGGGATTACTCCAATTGACCGCCACACCGGACATCAGCTGGAGGGGCAGTGCATCGCGCGCGGCAGTCGACGCCGGTTAGGCCCCGAAGGCTAGGCAGAAGAGCCCATAATGTGGGGGTATGCAAAAAATCCGAGCGAGGGAATTGCCGTCATCGATACGCAGCTTCAGTAGCAGGTGCGGATGATCGAAAGATTGCCGTTTGGATGCGGATACCGGACAGCGCGTCAATGTCGTGGCCATCTCCGGAGGAAAAGTAGGTCTAAATTCTGCGGCCGAATGGAGCGCGGCGTTTGACGATCGTTCCAAAGCGTTCAACCAGAGTGGCGCATTGTCGCCAAGGCGGCCTATTTGGGCAAACAAGACTTTGCTTTTGGCTGCTGTGGCGGAGTTCGAGCAGACCGTAGCGGCGATCCGAATCGAAGACCGCAGGCAGCATAGCGCGGACCTTTTTGGACCGAAGACTGCCCGAGAGCTTTGGAGTACTTCTTTATATTGAATTCTCAACTGAACCGACACGCCTCTTCCGGCAGTTCGGGACTACTGGAAGAGGTCCAGGGTGGCGTCAAATTGCCAATGGTCCCTTCGTTTGGCTAATGTCTTCCAGGCAGGCCCGTTTCATTGAATCCCCAGGTATGTGTTCGATAAAGGCCTCGGTCACCTTTATTTCATGCCCAATCTGGCGTGCCAGGGGAGAGTAAAGCGTGCGTCCCAAATCCGTCGGTTCCATCGACAGCAATCCGTTCTCGCATGGCCGATCGTCGTCCCATCCCAGATGGTCCAGGATTGGGTAAAGACACACGCCCTCCACAGGTACTCCCGCCTTCATTGCGGCTCGTGTCTCTTCCGCCACATATTCGAGCCAATCCGGACGACGCTCACCCTCAATGCCGGTTTCAGCAATCAGCATCGGTCTTCCGTAACGGGCATAAGTTTCGACAAGGATTTTCCCGAGCGGCTTGTGGAGCGGGTGGTCGACGTCAATGTGAGAGCCGCCGTGGACCCATTGATTGTTGTGATAGTAGTTGACGCCGATGATATCGAGGTATCGTTCTGCGCCGCCGAGCTGCGGCCACAGGCGGCCGGCGATCATGTCCCACCCCTGGAATTGAGAGAGCCGATGCCCCTCGGCAGCGCCGCGGTCCTGCGGTCGATCAGGTGCTGCGACAATATTGATGACGGGGTCGCAATGGACGAATCGCGCGCGAGGGTCAACGCCCAAAATGGCTTTCATAGAAGCAAGTGATGACCGTGCGAGTTGCGCCTTCAACTCAAAACCCCTGCGCGTTGCCCACGGGTTGAGGTAGCCAACCTCGCCGCCAGCCCAGGACAAGAATGAGATTTCGTTAACCGGCGCATAAAATGGGGGAGCTTCGATTTCCTCTCGCATTACTTTGGCGACGGCGCCGGCAAAGAGGGCAAAACGTTCGACGAAAGCGGGCGACCAGATGTCGATATGATCCGGCCAACCGTAGTGGAGTAGATCCCATACGACCTGGGTGCCAGTGCGCCGGTTGGCCCGAATCATCGGCAACGCACTGTCCCACTCGTATCGTCCCGGCGATGGCTCGATGAGATGCCACCGCAATCCATCACGGACAGTGCGCATTCCGAGCGCATGCAGTTGGCGATAGTCGTTCTCCACGTAAAGGTCGTGTTTCGTTGATGCAATTACGTCGAGCCTTCTGTCGGGCTGCCCCTTGCTCCTGGCTCGGATTCGATGCGTCGAGCATTCGAAACCGGCTTGGAAAAAAGACGAAAACAAACCGGTTGGACCGCGTGCAATTCTCTCGGCGAGTACGTCGGCGAGCAATTTTTCCCACTGGGGAATGACCGCCTCCACGCTATAAAACTCTTCGACATGGGCGCGAAGCCGTCGGCCGAGCCGGGTGCGCAGGGTGGGCGAGTTCGCGAGAAGCATGATCTTTTCGGCGACCGCCTGCGGATCATCGTGCGGCACGAAGTACCCCGTGACGCCATGTTCGATTTGCTGGATCGAGCCATTATCCGCTGTTGCGACCACCGGGAGGCATGCGGCGCCTGCTTCTGCGAGGACATGAGGCATGCCTTCGCCACTAGAAAGCCAGACCAACATGTCGATCGAGACCAAGATGTCCGACACATCGGCTCGATCGCCGAGGAATGTCAAAGCGGAATCCAGCGCAAGTCCGTGGGTTAGGGCGCGCAATAGCTGCGCATATTGCGGAAAGAATGCATCCGGGCCGCCAACGATCAGGAAGCGAACATGAGGGCAATGGTCACGAACGATCGAGGCTGCACGTATGAACGTCTCGACGTTTTTCTTCGGATCGAGGCGTCCCACCCACCCGACGAGGATCTCGTCATCCGAAAATCCAAGCTGACGACGCATTGCGGATCGCCTCACCGGATTGAACTCCTTCAAGTCGACCATGGATGGGATTTCAATGGCGTGATGTTCTCGTCCAGGCATTCTGGAGGCTGCTGCCTCGCGGATGGTACGACATACCCCTACATACCGGCTGGTGAAATGCTTCGGACCACCCAATGCTTCTGAAACCAGTCCGCCATGCTCGATCAAGGGCGGACGCAAGTGAAGGCGTTCAAGAGCTGGGTAGAGGTCGGCAACGTTTTGACAGGAGACGACGATATCGTAGGACGGGATCTTGTCGGCGAGGTAGACGACGGTATCCTCCAACGAAAGCCCGTAGGGCGTCGTGTCCACTTCGACGCCCATGGCACGAAGCTGCTCGTGCGTTTGCTCGGGCATGTCGTCCTTTCGCAGACATGCAACAACTTCGATCTTGTAGAGGGAATGGTCGAGGTTGGCGGCAAGCAGGCGGACCTCCGTCTCTTCCCCGCCAACGACAAGCCATCCAAAGACGAAAAGCACGGTTTTCGGGCGCTCGGGCTCCTTCATTTCTGCACCTCGAATACAATCTGCAGGAACTCGAACTGCCGCGCCAAAACGCTTGAAAGAAATGCTGGAGCATCGTTGAATGGCACCACGTGAGTAATCAGATGTTCCTTGATCAGGGCGCCTTCATTGCGCAATAGCTTGATCGTCTCTTCGGCGAGACGACGCCGATCCCAGTGAGGAGAAAGCCCGCGAGGAACACGATTGATTTGCGCGCAAAGGATGTTCAGTCCGTTATGGTGGAATTCCTCGCCCAACCGCAGCGCGTCTGCGCCCGACTGGTAAAATGCGAGATCAATCACGCTTGCCTGCGGCCTTAGAGCTTTCAAGGCGACGTTGAGGCTTTCCGAATGCGCCCGTGTCTGGAAGACCAAATCGGCGCCCCGGTCACCACCGCCGTTGTGCCATCGTGCTTTTGCATACTGCCAAGCGTGATCCTCACTCATCCCAAGAATGCCTAAGGCCTCCGCTTTGCCGCGACGAAACTTCGACGGGTCGGCGATGACGATCTCCGTTGCACCAAGCGACTTGGCAAAGAGCGCAGTCAACAGGCCGACGGTCCCGGCTCCGACAACGAGAATCCGTCGCCCGGCCAGGCCGCTTCCGAGCGAAGGAACAAAGGTCCCGAAAGAAGCCGCATCGGCATGCAAGATGCCATTGGCGGCGATGGGACCCATTTGTGCGACGAATATCCCAAGAATGGGTTCAATCGCGGGGGGAAGAGGAACGAGAAGATCGTGATACGGGTTGGCTGTGTGGCCGGTCTTATGCGCGTAGGTCGTCGCCACGACATCGCCTTTTGCATAGCCCACAGACTTGCTGTCGGCGACGCGTGCCACTTCCATGTAGCCAAGAAATGGAACCGGATACTGAAGTCCAGGCTCGTTGGAAATGAATGAACACCGATCATTGTCGAAGCGGGAGAAGAAGTACGGGTTGGTGTTTTTGAGAAACGTCAGCTCGGTACCGGCAGAAAAGCCGGTGAACAGCGTCTCAAGTTGCACCTCCTCGTCGCCGGGGGGCCCCTCCTCATAGTCCAGGAAGTACAATTCGCCAGGGCCCGAGACACCAAGCGACCGAATAGTACGGCTCGTCATCGTTGGAACCTCCTAGAACGTGTTGAGATCGATTGGCAGGCCACTCTCCGCTGACCTGGCGATCGCCAGGGCAATGCGGTGGGTCGAGAGCGCCTCTTCATATGCACAGCGGATCTCATTGTCGCCGCCGCGTATCGCATCGACGAACGCACGATCCTCCAACCACACAGGATCTCTTTCCGCGCGGCGCACAGGGCGGCCTTCTCCGACATCCACCATGATGTCGCGATCCGTCAATTGAATCGCCAATCCGTCGGCAAACAGGTTCAGTCCTATGTGATGTCCCCACCGTAAAGCGCATGTGGAAGCGATGTTGCCGATGGCACCGGATGCGAATGCGAGGCTGGCTGTGCTTGAAGTCGCGACGTCGAGTTCGGGAAAATCGTCACGCCTCCTGTGTGCCGCCTGTGCGAACACGCGCGTGACATCGCCAACCAGGTAGCGGGCGAGATCGATGATGTGGGTGGCTTGTTCCACCATCTGGCCGCCTGAGGTCTCCTTCTTCCACCACCATTGCGGAGGGGGCGTCTGATCCAGCCAATAGCCGGAAAGGAGTTGGGCTGGGTTTTCGCTCAAACGCCAGCGCGCTTCCTGAACGATATCCAGATACCGCCAATGGTAACCGACCGCTGTGATCAAACCAGCGTCGGCGATAGCGGCAGCCAGTTCCGTGGCAAGCTCAAGGTCCAGTGTGATCGGTTTCTCGACAAAGAACGGAATCCTGCGGGCAATCAGTTCACGCTCGACCTTACCATGGGCGAACGGCGGGATGCAGATATAGGCGGCATCGATCTCCTGGTTCGCCAGCATCTCTGGACACCCCGGGAAGGCTTTGGCGCCAAACTGAAAAGCGGCTTGCCTTGCCCGATCGAACTCCGGGTCGCAGAATGCGACGAGGTGCACGTCGTCGAATCCCGCCAGAACTTCAAGGTGGCGTCTTGCGATTCCGCCCACCCCGACAAATCCGATACGCGTACGTTCCATGGGTCTGTACCCTCTCTGCATGCCCATTTCTGTTTTGGAAGTGGCTCGATAGATTTCTTCCGTTTGCGCGACCATCCTGGCTGCTGTGAAAAGTCGTTCGAACCTCGCTCGTTCTGCCCGTCCTGTGCGGGCTGCCGCGATCGGGTCACTCATGACCGAGCAAATTGCCTCAGCCAAAGCATGGGGCCGCCCCGGCTCCACGAGGTAGGGATGATCGTGCCCGAGAGCCTCGATGGTTCCCCCGATTGCCGTGGCGACGACAGGAACCCCCGCCGACATCGCCTCAAGAACGACCAGCGGAAGCCCCTCGAACCGAGAGGCCAGAACGAAGAGATCCGCCGAGGCCAGCAGGGACGCGATATCATCCCGCTGTCCGGCAAATCGCACCGCCTCTTTGATGGCGAGCTCGGCCACCAGATCTCTGACGGCAGCCATTTCGGGGCCGCTGCCAACCAGCAGTAAAACCGCATCTGGATATCTTGCCAGCACAGCCGGCATTGCTCGCACGAGCGTCGCGTGATCCTTTTGCGGTGAAAAACGGGCAATCGAGACGAGTGTTCTTGCCGAGGGCGAGCCCCACTGCGCGCGCGCGTCCTTGCCATCGTCCAGAGACAAGATGCCATTGCGAATGACGCAGATCTTGTCGGGGTCAATGTCGGCCTCCAAGAAGGTGGCCCGTGAGGCATCAGAGACGACGATCAGTCTCGCCACAGCACTGAGGCCCTCCCGAAACTCCGATTTCTGCCTCTCATCGGTAAGGAGAAATGGCAGGTGCTCCGTTCGTATGACGGGAATGCCGGCTGCCTTGCCCGCATGGGCCAGTGCATGTCCTTCCCATCCGATCCCGGCGTGAATATGCAGCAGCTCCGTGCCGCTTGATCGCAGCCAATGGCCGAAACTATGGATGTCGCCGAGGGCTTTTACCGCGAGTCCCAAGGCGATTGCCTTCTCCACGAATGCGCCATCGCCGAGTGGCGCGGCCACCGTAATGTCGTATCGGTCGCGCAGCCGTTCGCCGAGCACCAGCATGTGGGCTCCCATACCGGAGGGATCGCAACTTTCCGTTGCGAGTACCAGTCTCCGCCTCTGTGGGAGCGGGCTCACCGGACACCCAACCCGGCGTTCACCTTTTCTTTGTTTTGCAATCTCTTAAATGCCGTCAAGGCCTGTCCGACGACCTGATCCATATTATAGTAGCGATAGGTGGCCAGCCTTCCGACGAACGTCACGTCCGTGCGCGAACGCGCAAGCTCAGCATATTGGCTGAAGAGTTTCTGATTTTCTGATCTGGGGATTGGGTAGTACGGATCGCCTTGCGAACAGGCATATTCAAAGCAGGCAGACGTCTTCGGATGGATTTGTCCGGTGATATGTTTGAATTCAGTCAGCCGTGTGTAAGGTACGGCTTCGGAAGGAAAGTTGACCACGCCGACAGGTAGCAGGCGCCGCTGATCGTACGTCACGTGCTCGAAGCGCAAGCTCCTATAGGGAAGACGGCCAAACTCGTAATCGAAGAATTCATCGATTGGTCCGGTGAATATCACGTGGGCGTCCGCAAACCGGGGACGAATATCGCGAAAATCTGTCTCCAGCAGGATCTCGATGTTTTCGCCAGCCAGCATGTTCTCGAACATGTCCGTGTAGCCGTTCTTCGGCATCGCTTGAAAAATGTCCTGGAAATACCGGTCGTCAGTGTTCGTGCGGGTCGGAATTCGCGCCGTCACTGCCTTGTCGAGCTGCGAAGGGTCCAGTCCCCATTGCTTGCGGGTGTAGCCTTCGAAAAATGTCCGATAAAGATCCGTTCCAACCTGGGCGATAACCACGTCCTTCGAGGTGCGGATCTCTTCAGTTGGCTCGGCCTTCCCGGCGAGGTATCGCGCGGCGGCAGCGTCGTCCTCAAGATCAAGGCTGTACAATTGGTTTAGGGTCGTCCGGTTGATGGGTATCGGCAACAGCTTGCCGTCTACCTGGGCTAGCACCCGGTGCTCGTAGTGCCTCCAGGCCGTGAAGCGCGACAAATAGTTAAAGATCGCTTCGCTATTGGTATGGAAAATGTGCGGTCCATATTTGTGAACCAGGATACCGTTTTCATTGTAGAAATCGTAGGCATTGCCTCCGATGTGGGGGCGCCGGTCACATACAAGAACTCTCTGCTTGCCCTCGTTGGCAAGACGCTCGGCCAAGACCGCCCCCGCAAATCCCGCCCCGACGATCAGGTAATCAATTCGGTGGTGCCTCGAGCTCTTTCGTGACGTCTTTCCCACGTGACGCAAAAGGGGCCCCGGCGCCCGCACAGCAGGATCCAAGACCTCATGAATTAGCCGATCCATACGACGGTGAGTGTCATCCCAGGAAAGTGTTGCCAGTCGTTCGTCGACGACCTTCAGCCAGTCCCCATGCTTGGGTCCCAATTGAAGCGCTGCCTCGCACGCCTGCACGAAGGCCGCGGCATCGGCTGCGACGAATAAGCCATTGATGTCTCCGTATTGCCTCACGACATCTGTGATCGGCGTGCTAACGACGGGAAGTCCTGCGGCAAGGTATTCAGGTGTCTTCGTCGGACTGATGAAACGGGTGGCGTCGTTGCGGGCAAACGGCATCAACGCGACATCCCAGCCGGCAAAATACGCAGGGAGCCTCGCATAATCCTTCTGCCCCAAGTAATGGATGTTGGGTGCCCGCGGCAGTTCCTCCGGTGCGATTTTGGCGATCGGCCCGATGAATACAATTGACCACCACGGACGCTGATCGGCCAAGGCCGCGACGAGGTCCAGATCGAGACGTTCATCGATAACCCCGCAGAAACCGAGTATCGGGCGTGCAAACGGCGCTTGATCGTCGGGGATGTCGGATATTGCGCGCGCCGACTGGAAATGACCGACGTCGACGGCAGAAGGGAAGGGATGTATGTTATCATGGAGAAGCCGCTTGGCTTCATACAGGCTATAACCGCCCGTGAATACGACGTCGGCCCGGCGCATCAGCTCTTGCTCCAACTCGCCCACGAGCGGCGACGCAAATCTGAAATTCGCGAGTTCATCCATGCAGTCGTAGACGACAGCGGCGGCGGCGACATGCCGAGCCAATGGGAACATCATCGGCGTGTAAAACCACAGGATCGGCGGCTTTCGCCCGATGAGTTCGAGTAGGTCGTCAAGCAGCTCGGTCAATCCAGCCTGGCGCTCCGCTTCGCTCCAACGATCTGGCACTCTCGGGCGCACGGCTCTTACCTTCGAGCCGGCGAAGGAGTGAAATTCAAGATAGGGCAAATGATGATTGGTCGGGATAAACTCCTCGAAGAAGTATACGTTGCGCTCCCGCGAGAACCGCTGCATCAGATGTTGCGGCCGTTGCAGCACGAAATCCCACCGAAGATGGGAAAAACAGATTAGCGGTACATCAGAATTTCGGTGGATCTCATCTGTTGATAAAGAATTTGGCAATATATTCATAAATCAACCGCGCTTCAGACGTTCGAATGATCAAACGATCTCTGAGTCCCGCGCGCTCCTCTCTTGGTTTGAACGATGGGCTGCAATCAACTGTTGAAGTTTTCTGATCGAATGGTGCCACGTCCATTGACGCAGGACCGCCGCGCGAGGGGTAAAATCCTCAAGCCGCGTCAACATGTTGGCGATGCCCAGATGAAACCGGTCCGCTGTGGCCACGGCGCCGGTCTCTGGGGTGATATATTGGAGCCCGCAGCGCAACGCAGCATTGGCAAGAACGGGCAGATCGGCCAGCATGTATTCGGTGAGCACCGCTGGCGCTCCGTCATCGACACCGCAGACAACGCCCATGCGCGCTCGGTTCATCAAACGGTTGACCTCCGCGATGGGCACGGCCGGAGGTCCGACGAAATCGGCGTTCAGTCCGAGTTCGGCCGCGTCTTGACGCAATGCCGCTGCGTCCTCGCCATAACCGAATACGCAAAGCGTGCGCACGGTTCGTGGCAAACGGCTCAATGCTGCAAACAGAATGTCGTGACGTTTGTAGGGCTGAGCAGCGGCTACATAAATGACGTCGTAATCCTTCGGTCCTTCGATTGGATAAAACGTGGAGGGGGACGCGAACTCGGGTCCGATCGGAAGGATGGCGATCTGCGTCTCTGGATGGCGCGCGCGGATCTCGTCGCTCTGCTCTTTGGAAGCCGACAGGATGAGATCGAAGTGACGGCTTATGTTGGACGGAATTCGCAGGGCGGGCGCATCTATCGAGTTATAGATTTTGAAGCTGCGATGGCAGGGGAGAAGTATTTCCTCACTGACACCCAGCCCTAAGACGCAAAGGATGGTAGGAGCGCCATAAACCTCAATGTGAGCAAGCATATCATCAGAGGAGAACGGATGATCCGGGCCGTTCAAGATGAAGACGCGTCGCTTCAAATGCGCCTCAGCAGGACATTCATCGGGTGGGGCGTTGTTACGCCAGTGGCTCCAGATTTCCGCGCGATCAACCATTCCTTGAGCGAGGCACGCCAAAGGGAGACGCTCCAGATAGCCGCCCTCTACCACGATTTCATGGTCCCCAGACTGCCACTCCTCCTGCTCTTCCTTCAATCGCGTCGTCCAGGTCAGTAGACGTTCGGCCTTGGTGGGAACCGCAGAAGCAGGAGGCCAACCGTCCTGAAAATCGCTGATGACAACTACTTTCCGCATATCTGAGTTCACACGCATGTTTTCATGAGCGTCTTGTCGACGATCATGGGGGGATCGATTGGTTCTTAGGATTCCGTAGGTCGCGCTTTAACCAGCGCGGTGCGCATTTGTTCCGAAGCGAGGCAACTTCATGTGTTTTTATTCTAATATTCAAAAATGAGGGGTGAGGACGTGGGAAAAGGAGCCACTCGCGTCGCCGCGCTCTGGCTAGTCATTGTCCCCAACCCGCTTTGACAGGCTTACGGCGCCCACGTCCGCAAAGGGCGATTGATCACGCCCGTTTCACTTCGAAACTCCCGTGCGAATAACCCCTCAAATGATGGCGCCAGGCACTCGTCACAAATACCGCAGCCATCGGCGTCCATTCGCGAGGCCGAGCGCACTTCTTGACAACAAAGGCATACGGTTGTGTTTCCCGCGGGAACTTCATCACGCGCGGGCGGGATTACTTCGATCTCGGCGTCGGGAACGCCATTCGCTGCAAGCTCATCCATCTCGAGGCTCCATGTCGAGGACGCTACTTGAGATAGGAAGCCTCAAGACGAGCGGCAAGATGCTCGCGTGCGCGCTAAAATAGCCTTGGAGCGGGAAGGCTTGAACCATCACACAAGCCGCGCGTTAACTTGTCTACTGACGAGGTGATATCATGGCACGAACCTTTAAAAGCAACAGCAGCGCAGCGCACTTTCTTCACGTCGGCGTAGCAGTACTTGCGATGGTGGCCATCGCAATAATGATCGCAATGCTCTAAATGCCGGGCGGGATTCGAGAACTGAGAGTGCTGGCGGTGTGCACTGGGAAAGCGGAAGTAAGACCGGGCAACCGGATGAAAACCGGAATCAACAAACGTCCGACCCGCCACAGCCCGTTAGTTGGATGTGAAGGACTTGAAGGCGACGCTGTCTGCAACCGGAAGCACCACGGCGGCCCCGACCAGGCCATCTACATCGAGGGAGATGTGAGCCGTGCCTGGTGGGAAAAGAAACTGAACAGATCCATTGCCTACGGACTTTTCGGCGAAAATCTTTGCCTTGAAGGACTGGACAATCAAGTCGTAGCGGCCGGGGATCGTTTCACCACCGGCGATCTGGTGATGGAAGTGACAGCACCTCGGATGCCATGCCGAATCCTTTGCGAAAGAATGGATGACCCTTGTTTCTCAAAAATGTACATCAATGCTGCTCGACCCGGCTTCTATTGTCGTATCATCAAACCCGGCCGTATCGCTGCAGGAGCGTTGGTGAGGTACGAAGCGTTCGCGGGAGAGCGCATTTTGATGCCAGAAATGATGGTACACTATGGCAAGAAGGCATCGCCCGATTTGATCGAACGCTACCGGTCGGTACCGGTACATTACAAGCTGCGGGCTTCTCTCTCGGATGGCGTCATCAAGTTCTAGGCGAAATGATAATTGCCCCGGAATAGATGTCCGTTCTCAGCTACGCCCCGACTGACCCGGTGAGCCGCCAAGCGGACCACGTTAACGGAGAACGCGCCGATACCAGCTGGGTCCCATTCTCTGCGCCGCACTTTACGGACCTTGGATGTGCCGCGCTTAGCATCGGTCAATAAAGGCCGCCTCGGTTGCTTTCCAAGGAGCAGGCTCGGGAAATCGCTGGTTTAGATGGACCGATCCCCGTTCTCCGAAACGCCATAGCAGCTCGATCGCGCTGCTAATCCCTATCCGCGGCCCCCGGCAGACCTCCACGGCTATGAGCATCAGTAAAGCGAAGGGGCTGGCCAACAGTGATCGGCCAACAAAGTGCCGTGTGATTGCAAGAGCTTGGCAAAGACTGCCCGGTCCCGCACACAGAACTGTTTTCTGCCACCGCTCCACGCCTGAGCCGCATGGTTCAAACCCATTCTCCGGCTTGATGGCCATGGATGGCGAAGAGATCATTACGGTCCACCCGCGGGGAGGGTCGACGCACTGGCTCTCGCCGCCGGCGCATTCGCAGGGGTTGAGCGATCGTCAGCACAACCTTGCTGCCGGTCTTCGGGTGAGGCTGGCCGTTGGCGGCGCGGCATTCCGGGAGCTTTGGCCTGCCCTCGCAAGCGTTGCGGGCGCGTTCGATTAGGGAGGCGCGGAAGGCCTTCCATTCCTTCGAGTGTGTTCCGCCGCCGGGGTAGAGCTTCATGCGATCGGATCTGATCGGCATAAGAATGCCTCCCGATAGGGAACATTCCCGATGGCCGTCGGTTCACTTTCCAACAGGAAAGGAGTCAGATGATGAGCGATCCGAAGGAACAGAACTGGACATCGAGCCCTCCCGAGACGATTCCGTTGCCAGACCGGTCCGGCGAATTCCCTTTGCACGATGCCGACAATCCGCCGTCCGATCAGGGCCGCGTGCCGCCGGTTCCGAGCCGGGATGAAGCCAATATGGACCCGGATGAAGCGTTGCCGGAAGACAGCGAGGAGGAGATCCTCGACGACGACCCGGGGCGCGAAAAGACCCGTTTCGACGAAGAGCTTCCTAAGAGCAGCCGATAGGCGTTGCTGTCGGTTCGACATCACGCTGGTAGTTGACCCGGTCAGTTGGCCACGGCGCGGCAAAAATGCATGCGGGTCTCGTCAACAATGAATTGCCCTCGCGCAGGCTGCGATTGTCGCTCCGCCGGAGGGAGCCGAAAAGGAAAAGGCTCCGATGGAGTGGGCTTCGCTCTTCGAGCGGGAGGTGTTTTGAATCGGTCAACGTCGATGATCAACATCCCAAAATCCACCCCAACACAATCCGTCGTGGTCTTTGCGGCTGCGTTACGCCCAACCTCGCGCTGACGGCAGCAGGGGGAGAGTAAGGGGATGCGAGCGGCCCATTGCCATGAACTCTGCCAGGAGGAATGCGGTCGTCGGGCCCAATGTGAAGCCCTGATGGCCGTGACCAAAATGGAACCACAAGCCCTTATGCCGGGTCGGGCCGACGACAGGCAGCATGTCGGGTATGCAGGGGCGGGTACCCGACCATGGCGTCGGTTCGATGGGCTCGCCCAGCGCAAAAAGCTCGCGCGCAGCGCTGGTCGCGTGTCGAATCTGTCGCGAGGCAGGCGCTGATCCCGGCGGCGCAATATGCGCGCCGGTCAAAACCCGCCATCCCGCATTCATCGGCGCAATCAACGTGGAATTGTCGACATCGAGCATTGAGACGCGCGGCCCGTCCGGGCCTGAAAAATGCCTGTGATAACCGCGCTTGAACACCATGGGTATGCTATAGCCGAACATCTTCGCAAGCGGCGGCGACCATGGTCCCAGGGCAATGACCGCGTTTTCAGCGCCGACAACGCCATCCTCAGACAAGACCCGCCAACCGGCACCATTCTGCTGCAACGTCATGGCGTCACCCCGAGCCAGCGTCCCGCCGCGCGCCACGAAGAGAGCGGCGTAGCGCGCAACCAGTTCGCCCGGGTCACGGCAGGTCCAAGGCGAGGTCCAATGGACAGCACCCGCAAGCCGACGCAGCAGCGCGGGTTCGCTCGCCGCAAGTTCGTCCGCACCAAGCACATCTGAGGGCACGCCGTAGACACGCCTCAGCCGCTCCGCGGCCGCGGCAGCTGCTTCGAAATTCGCGGGCGTACGATAGACAGCGCGCCATCCCCGCCGCACGATCAGTTCACCAGCACCCGCGGGCTCGATGAAGCGCGCGTGATCGTCGCTCGCGCGCAGCGCGAGCTGGGAATAGGCAGCAATTGTTCTCGCGTAAGGCGCAGCCGCAGACTGTGTGAAATAGCGCCAGAGCGGCCCCGCCAGACGTCGCATATCGCCAAGCCGCCAATCGACGTCGTTGCCGCGCTTGAGCGCCACCCTGGCAATTTCGTTCAAGCTGCGTGGGAAGGCATAGGGCTCGACGGCTTCAGTTTGAATGATGCCGGCGTTGCCATAGCTTGTTTCCCGCCCTGGTGCCTGGCGATCCAGCAGCACCACCTGGTGCCCGCTCTCCTGCAATGCAAGCGCGGTGGAGACGCCGACCATGCCGGCGCCGAGGATAATGGAGGTGGTCATGGCGGGATTCCGTAGCGGAGTTGGTCAGAAAGTCAGGCGTGAATTGTAGCCGACCACGAATTGGATGAAGCGCGAGACGTCGATCATGTCGTCGCCCTGGTAGCGGATCGTATAACCGTCGGTGCGCTCGACGCCCTTGAGGTAAGAGAGATATTCGGCCGGCAGGCGATTTCGGAACACGATCTCCAGCGTCGGGTTTTCCAACTTGAACGGTTTCGCCGCGCCGGCTCTCGCCAGCGCCGCTTTGACGCCCTCGCGAATCCGGCGATGCGCGACGGCCGGCGTCAACGATATCGCCGATTGTGTGCTGTAAACCTGCTTGACCGGCACCGTCACGATATCGCCGATACGCGCTTTGATCTCGTCCAAGGCGATGTTGTCGCCTGAGGCGAGCAGGACCGGCACGTCGAAATGCCCGGCAATGGCAGCATTGATGCCGGCCTCCGGCATGACGACACCGTTGATCCGCACCTCGGCAAAGGCTGTGCCGCCGATCGTGTGCGACAGCACGCCACCCTGATGACTTGCCCCGGCATGGTAGCCGAGAAGCATCGCACCAACGAAGGAACCGAGCTCGACGCCCTGCATCATCATTAGCGGCCGCGGCCAGCTGCGGACGATTTGCACATAGTCGGGCAGACGGTCAATTAGGATACTCTCGCCATTTCCGTGGGAATCGCTGAGGATAACCTCTTCCACACCTTCCTCGTGAGCAGCCTCGCAGGCGTGAACGACGGTATCTGTCATCCAACGGCGCGCGTTTTCGTATTCGAAACCTTCCGGCATCAGCTGGTCGCGGCTGACGACCCCGACTATCCCCTCGATATCCGCGGAAATATATATGCGCATTCCTGCCTCCCCGGCCAGCCGCGCGATGGCGCGAATGATGCATTTGACTTTCCGACGATAAACATAGTTTTATGATTAGAAAATATCTTTCTTTGTTGGCGAGAGGCAAAAATGAAACTGTTTATTGCGGGGCTGGACACCGAAACCAATACGTTTTCGCCGATGCAGACGGGCCTTGAGGCCTTCCGGGAAAACCTGATCGCCTATGGCGACGCCACCAGCAGGCCGCTCACCTGCTGCTCGTCGCAAATGTCTGTCTGGCGCAATGGTGCCGACGAAGAAGCCTGGGACGTGGTGGAGAGCCTCTGCGCCGTGGCTGAGCCCGGCGGCAAGACCACGCGGGCGGTCTATGAAAGCTTCCGCTCCACCATCCTCGGCGACCTCGAGGCGGCGATGCCGGTCGACGCGGTCATGCTTGCCCTGCACGGCGCCTGCGTTGCCGAGGGCTATGACGATGTTGAGGGGGATCTGCTCGAGCATGTGCGCGGAGTGGTCGGGCCGAATGTCCCGGTTGCTGCCGAGCTTGATCTGCATTGCCACATCACCGATCGCATGCTCTCGAGCGCGACCATGATCTCCACCTACAAGGAGTATCCGCACACCGACATCGAGGAGGTCGCCGACCAATTGTTCCGGTTGATGAAGCGAACCCTTGCGGGCGAAGTGCGGCCGGTGATGGGCCTCTATGACTGCCGGATGATCAATACCTTCCACCCGCATCGCGCGCCGTTGCGCGGCATTGTCGACCGCATGAAGGCGATGGAGGGGCAGGATGGCATTCTCTCGGTCTCCTTCGGTCACGGCTTTCCCTGGGGAGACGTCGAAGATGTCGGCGCCAAGATGCTCGTCGTGACCGACAACGATACAGGGAAGGCGGCACGGACCGCGGAGGCCTTTGGCAGAGAGATATTCGATGCGCGTGAGGAAATGCGCGGCACCTACCTCGGTATCGATGACGCGCTGGATCGGGCCGTCGCCGCGAAGAGCGGACCGATCGTGCTGGCGGACGTCTCCGACAATGCCGGCGGCGGGGCGCCCGGAGACTCGACCTTCATCCTGCGCCGCATCATCGAACGCGGCATCGAGGACGTGGCGACCTGCCTCTACTGGGACCCGATTGCGGTGCGCATGTGCCGCGAGGCGGGAGAAGGGGCGACATTGGCGCTGAGGATCGGCGGCAAGGTCGGGCCGGCCTCCGGCGACCCCCTGGATCTGACCGTGAATGTCAGGCGCATCACCTCCGGCGTTACCCAGCGCTTCGGGCCGACGCCGCTCGGGATCGGCGACGCGGTGTGGGTTACGGCAGGCGGCATCGACATCGTGCTGAACACCGTGCGCACACAAGTCTTCCACCCGGAATGCATGACGGCGCTGGGCTTGAACCCGGCGCAGAGGAAGATTGTCGTGGTGAAGTCGAGCAACCACTTCCGCGCCGGCTTTGAACCGATCGCCAGCGAAATCCTCTATGTCGGCGGCCCCGGCGCCTTGCAACCCAGCTTTGAACAGCTGCCCTTCACAAAATTGAGACGCCCCTATTGGCCGAAGGTCGGCGACCCGTTCGCACAGTAGAAAGGATGCCATTTGGCGCGGCTCAGCGCGGCGAAGATTTGGCAGCCATTGGGTCGTGCCGGTGACGCCTGGGTGCAAGGGTGTCGCTCGGCGCTCTAGCACTTTGATTCTAGGGCATCTTATCCACCTTCGGCGATTCCACGTGAAAGCGGGATGCTCTAGTATGGGATTGCTTTTCAAGCCGATGTTGATTTCGGCCAAGTATTATAGGAAATGGTTTTCCTATCATGCCAGTCGGATTCTGCCCGCGTCGCGGGCTGAGCCGAGAGCGGCACGCGGTCCGGAACGGCTGCAGGTAAATTGGAGACGCCAACGATGACCGATGCGAAATCCAGCCTCGGCGATATCCTGAAGGAGATTCGCAACCGCAACCGCTGGACGCTGGCAGAGGTGAGCTCCATGACCGGGCTTGCGGTCTCGACCCTTTCCAAGGTCGAGAACAACCAGATGCAGCTCACCTACGACCGATTGATTCAGCTCGCCCAGGGCCTCAAGGTCGATATCGTCGAGCTTTTCGGGACCACGGCGGGTGCTGAGGAAGCCCCCAGTATGCTGGGGCGCCGCACTTATACCAGATCCGGCGATGGGCGGGAGATCATCACACAAAACTACGACTATCTCTATGTTTGTACGGAGATTTCGAAGAAGTCGATGGTTCCGATCGTGGCGGTGGCCCGGGCCCGCACGCTCGAGGAGTTCGGGCCGCTTATCCGGCACAAGGGCGAGGAGTTCTTCTACGTTATCGAAGGGGAACTCGAACTTCATACCGAGATCTATGCGCCCTTACGGCTCAAGAAAGGCGATTCCTGCTATTTCGATGCCATGACGGGGCACGCCTATCTCAGCGTGAGCGAAGAACCTGCGCAAATCCTGTGCGTTTGCTCGACCCCGGAAACCGAATTGGTCTCCACCTTGGCGAACGCACAAACGACCAAGCTCACAAGCTAATGTAACTAAAAACGAGTACGATAAGAAAAAATATTGCACTTAGGAAAATCGTTTCCTACTCTAGTGCTGCGGTCGGTGCCGGGAGGGCATCGTGCGCCGCAGTTCTGGGGAGGACTACGAGATGAACGCTTCCAAGTGGAAATCGATTGGCGTCGCCTTGCTTCTGGCATCAACGCCTCTTTCCGGCGCGATCGCTGCGCAGGACGTGCTGGTACTGGCGCGAGCGGAAGATCCGCCGACCGCCGATCCTGGCGTCGAAATCAGCAACAGCGGCTACACACTGATTTACGCTGCCTATGAAAGGCTCGTGGCCTACAAGGGTGCGACAACGGAGGTCGGCCCCGAACTGGCTGAAAGCTGGATTGCCGACGACGCCGGCCTCGTGTGGACCTTCAAGCTCGCCAGCGGCCACAAGTTCGATGACGGCACACCGGTCGACGCCGCTGCGGTCAAATTCAGCTTCGATCGATTGATGAAGCTGAAGGCGGGACCCTCCGACGCGTTTCCGGTGCTGAAGGAGGTCGAGGTCGTCGATCCGCAGACGGTGAGATTCCATCTGACGGCGCCATTTGCGCCCTTCATCTCGACACTCGCCGTCTCCGGTGCGGCGATCATCAATCCCAAGGTGATGGAGCACGAGAAGGACGGCGACATGGCGAAGGCCTGGCTTGCGGAGCACTCCGCAGGTAGCGGCCCATACCGTATAGCTTCCTGGGAGCGCAACCAGAGCATCGTGCTCGATCGCAACGAGCACTACGCAGGCACCAAGCCGGCGCTGAAACAAGTGGTCGTCCGCATCGTCGGCGACGTCTCGGCCCGTCGTCTTCAACTGACCAACGGTGATGCCGACATCATCGAGCAGATCCCGCTCGATCAGGCGGAGGCGCTGCAGAAGGACGCCTCCGTCGTGGTCGAGAGCAATCCCAGCATGTATGTGAACTACATCTACATGAACAACCGCCAGCCGCCGCTGGATGACGCCAGGGTTCGCCAGGCGATTTCCTATGCGGTCGACTATCAGGGCATCATAGACGGCATCATGCTCGGCCAGGCCAAGCAGATGCGCGGCGCGGTGCCGAGCGGCATGTGGGGGCACGACCCGAAGGGTTTCCAGTACACATATGATGTCGAGAAGGCCAAGGCCCTGCTCGCCGACTCCGGCAAGAGTGACATTCGCCTGACCTACACTTTCTCTCAAGCCGATCCTGCCTGGGAGCCGGTCGGGCTTGCATTGCAGGCGTCTCTTGCGGAAATCGGCATCAAGCTCGATCTGCAGGCGGTCGCCGACACGACCAAACGCGAACTGGTGGCCAACGGCAAATTCGATATGGCTCCCGGCGCCTGGACGCCTGATTTCGCCGACCCCTACATGTTCATGAACTATTGGTTCGACGCCGACAAAATGGGCGGTCCGGGCAACCGTTCCTTCTACGACAACACCAAGGTGACCACGCTCGTGAAAGAGGCGGGATCCATCGTCGACGAGGAGAAGCGCAAGGAACTCTATGCCGAAGCGCAGAAGCTCTCGACTGAGGACGCGCCCTATCTCTACATCATGGAAAAGAACGACATCTTCGCCCGCCGCGCCGTCGTGCAAGGCTATGTCTACAACCCCATGCTGATCCAGGTCTACAACTTCGGAACGATGTCGAAAACGGAATGACGGAGCCGGATCAGGCCGATCCCGCGGCCTTGACGGGCCTCATTCCACGCAACACCTGCCGCCCGCCTCAACGGCTGTGGCGGCAGGGTTTCATCGTTTCCCAAGCAAGGTCAGGGTTCTCCTGCCGGAAGGGCTGACGTCCATGGCTATCACCCGCATCATCATCCCGCGCCTGGTACTTTTGCTTTTCGTGGTGTTAGGCGTCGCCGTCATCACCTTCACGATCTCCCATCTCATCCCGGGAGATCCGGCGCGCATGATCGCAGGCGACCGGGCGAGCGCCGAAACGCTTGAAAACGTCAGGCGCAATCTCGGCCTTGATCGACCTGTTGTCGAACAGTTCACCATCTATATCGGCAATCTGCTGCAGGGCGATCTGGGGACGTCCCTGCGGACCAATCGCCCGGTCGCCGGCGATATCCGCACCTTCCTGCCGGCGACGCTGGAGCTTGGAACGGTCGCGCTCTTCATCGCGATCTGTCTGGGTGTACCGCTTGGCGTGCTGTCGGCGGTCTACAAGGACGGTCCGATTGACCAGATTGCGCGCACTGTCTCCGTGTGCGGCATCTCGATGCCGGTATTCTGGTTCGGCCTTATCCTGATCTATCTCTTCTACGCCAAGTTTCAGATACTGCCCGGCAGCGGCCGTCTGGCCATGGGCATCGTTGCGCCCGAACGCGTCACCGGGTTCCTGTTGATCGACTCGTTGCTGCAAGGCCGCTTCGATGCCTTCCGCAGCGCCGTCTACCACATCATCCTGCCGGGCTTTGTGTTGGCCTTTGCCAATATGGGTGTGATCACGCGCCAGATACGCGCCTCGATGCTGGATGTCCTGCAGGAAGACTACATTCGCACTGCGCGCGCCAGCGGCCTGCGCAAGGGCATGATCATCTTCAACTATGCGCTCAGAAACGCGCTGATCCCTTCCATCACCCTGCTCGGGCTGGCACTTGGCGATCTTCTCTATGGCGCGGTGCTGACCGAGACGATCTTTGCCTGGCCCGGCATGGGCACCTACGTCGTCACCTCCATTCAGACGCTCGATTTTCCCGCCATCATGGGCTTCACGATCGTCGCTTCCATTGGGTATGTGCTGATCAATCTCCTGGTCGATCTCGCCTACATGCTCGCCGACCCCCAGATCAGGGAGGTCTGATCATGTCTGCCGTAATCCCCACCGAACCTGTCGCGGCGAGTTCCGCAATGCGCAGGACCAGGTCCCTATCCGAGCGGCTGCGTTATCTCTGGTACCTCAGCCGCCGGAGCCCGCTGACCCTGGTTGGCGCTGCCATCATCCTGCTCGTCCTCATCATGATCATCGCCGCGCCGGTGATCGCGCCCTACAACCCGGACAAGGTCTCGCTGACGGCGCGTCTGCTGCCACCGAGTGCTGCCCATTGGTTCGGTACCGACGAGGTCGGCCGCGACCTGTTCTCGCGCGTCGTCTATGGGGCAAGGGCATCCTGCGGCGCCGCCTTCATGATTGTCCTGATCTCGATGTCGGTTGGGGTGCTGATCGGCTGTTTTTCCGGCGTGGTCGGCGGACGGGTCGACACCGCCGTCATGCGGCTGATGGACGTCGTCCTTGCCTTGCCGGCGCTCGTGTTGGCCATGGCGCTGGCCGCGGCCCTTGGGCCCAGCCTCTTCAACTCCATGCTAGCCGTGGCGATCGTGCGGATTCCCGCCTATGTGCGCCTTGCCCGCGGTCAAACGCTGTCCTTGCGCGAGCAGGTCTTCGTAAAGGCGTCGCGCACTTTCGGTGCCTCGCCGCTCTACATTCTGCGCTGGCATATCCTGCCAAACGCCATGTCGCCGATCATCGTGCAGGCGACGCTCGATCTTGGCGGTGTTGTGCTGATCGCAGCCGCCCTCAGCTTCATCGGCCTCGGTGCTCAGCCGCCCACCGCCGAATGGGGCGCGCTCGTCAGCAGCGGCCGCAGCTACATGCTCGATCAGTGGTGGTACGCGACCTTCCCGGGTCTCGCCATTCTGATCACGGCCATGGGATGTAACCTCGTTGGCGACGGCATCCGCGATATGCTCGACCCGCGCTTGAGGGGCAGATGATGACGACCGGTATTGTTGAATCTCGCGGTCAGGCGCTGGCCATTCACAATCTGTCGCTGGAGTTCCCAACCTTCAGCGGGGCGATCAAGGCGCTCGACAATGTGTCGATCAATGTCGCAAAGGCAGAGATCGTCGGGATCGTCGGCGAGTCCGGCTGCGGCAAATCGGTGACGACCATGGCAGCAACCGGGCTGCTGCCCAAGGGGCGCTACAGGATCACCGGCGGCTCCGTCAGGATCTTTGGTCATAGCACCCTCGCCATGAACGAGAGCCAACTGCAGGATGTGCGCGGCAAGATGGTCTCGACCATCTTCCAGGAGCCGATGAACGCGCTCAACCCGACGATCCGCATCGGCAAGCAGCTGACTGATGTCATCATGCGTCACGAGGAGGCAAGCTTGACGGATGCCAGGCGCATTGCCCGGGATATTCTTGCCGACATGCTGATCGGCGAGCCCGAGCGGGTCATGAAGCTCTATCCGTTCGAGCTCTCCGGCGGCATGCGGCAACGGGTTCTGATCGCGATGGCATTCTCCTGCAATCCCGGGCTCATCATCGCCGACGAGCCGACGACTGCGCTCGATGTCACCGTCCAGGCCGTGATACTGCGGCTTATCCAGAACCGCGCCCGCCGGACCGGGACGTCGGTGATCTTCATCTCGCATAACGTCGCGGTCGTGTCGCAGCTCTGCGATCGACTTTACGTGATGTATGCCGGAAGGATCGTGGAGCAGGGCGTGACGCGAGCCATTCTCGACGCGCCGCAGCACCCCTATACCCAGGCGCTGCTGCGCTGCCTGCCGGAACGGGTGGCGCCGAAGCAGGAACTCGAAGCGATCACCGGCGCGGTACCGAACCTGATGCACCCGCCTGCCGGCTGCTATTTCCAGCCACGATGCAAGGAAGCGGTTGATCTCTGTCGATCCCGGTCTCCGCAGTTGGAGGGCGCCAATGGCCGACAGGTGGCCTGCTGGCGGCGTGGTGTCGGACCGGAAACAGAGCAGGGGAGCCCGCAATGACCGAAGGTATTGACACGATAACCCGGCCCGTTCTGGAAGTTTCCGATCTCAAAGTCCGCTTCCCCGCGTCCCGAGACTGGCTCGGTCGCCCCACCTCGCATGTGCACGCCGTCAACGGCGTCACCCTTGAGGTTCGCGGCGGTAGAAGCCTCGGCATTGTCGGCGAGTCCGGTTGCGGCAAGAGCACGCTCGCCCAGGCGATCATCGGGCTTGCGCCTTACGAGCAGGGCAGGGTGACGATCGACGGCCAGGATTTGCAGGCAACACAGGGAAAGCAAAAGCGCGATCTGCGGCAGAAGATGCAGATCGTTTTCCAGGATCCGCAATCCTCGCTCGATCGGCGGCTGCCGGTCTGGCGGCTGATCAGCGAACCGCTGCACATTCGCGGCGGACACAGCAATGCCGAGTTGCATGCGAAGGCGGAGCATCTGGCCGCTGCCGTCGGCTTGAGGCCGGAACATCTGGATCGCCTGCCCCACGAGTTTTCAGGTGGCCAGCGCCAGCGCATCGCAATCGCCCGCGCGATCAGCACGGATCCCGATCTCATGGTGTTGGACGAGCCGACATCGGCGCTCGATGTGTCGGTGCAGGCGCAGATCGTCAACCTGCTTTTGAAATTGCAGCGGGAGCGGGGGTTAACGTACCTCTTGATTTCGCACGATGTCGCGCTGGTGCGCCATTTTTGCGACGATGTCGCTGTGATGTATCTCGGCCAGATCGTTGAATCAGGTCCCGCCGACGAGGTTCTTGGCAATCCTCGGCACCCGTACACTCAAACGCTTCTGGCCTCAGCTCCGAGTTTCGCAAGCCCCTTGCCGACCCTTGCCGAGGTGCGGATCGGGGAGCTTCCAAACAACCGCAAATTGCCGGCCGGTTGCTTCTACAGGGAACGATGCGCCAAGGCTGCTGCTGGCTGCGAGGCACCGCAGGTTCTCCACCGCCTCGGCGATGGCCCGCGCCAGGCGAGGTGTCATCTGGCCGAGGGTTGAGACGCAGACGAGCGCTATAGGGCGTTCCGCCTTCCGTCCGCATGGGCGGCGCATGGCGGTTCGATGAATTGATGCTCGAGTAGGCATTTTAAGAAATATAATTTTCTTATCCGAAAAATAATTTGATTGATATTTCCGACTGTGCAAATTTGGAGCTGTTCGCTCGGCGGAGCGAAGGCGAAGCCCGACCCACTGCTTGCCGGAGATAACAGTGACGCGAACCAACGCAAATCGGCGCCCCTCTGTCGGCCGCCGTTTGGGCATGTTTCGGAATGCTGGTCCGACGCAGTCAGGCGTGTGGCGGTCCAGGCGCCTGCGATCCGGACATGAACGTGATCTGATGAAAGAGGCCTGACATGACGAAGGAAGTTGAATGGGCGCGCATGACCGCACCCAGCCTGCGCGAAATTGCCGGCAAGCCCGGGGCGCTCGCCATTCTGCCGATCGGCTCGCTGGAACAGCACGGCCCGCATCTGCCGGTTATTACCGATACCGCCAGCGCATCGGCGGCGGCCATTCGCGCCGCCCGTCTGGTTGCCGATGATATCCCGGTCGCCGTTCTGCCTGGCCTCTGGCTTGGCATGAGCGAACACCACCTGCCTTTCGGGGGAACCATCACGCTCGACTACGATACGCTCAGCCGCGTCATCCGCTGCATCGTGCGCTCGCTGAAGACGCTCGGCTTCCAACGGCTCTTCATCGTCAATGGACACGGCGGCAACATGGATCCGCTCGCGGTTGCCGTGCGTGAGCTGGCGGTCGAGTTTGCCATGCCGATCGTCGCCACGACGCCTTGGATGCTGGCGCCGGAGGAGGCGGGGAAAATCTTCGAGGTCGACACCGGTGCGCATCATGCTTGCGAAGGCGAGGCATCTGTCATGTTGGCAATCGTCCCGGACGCGGTAAAGACCGAGATGTTCGGGCAGGCATATGGCAACCAGCAACATCCCGTCGATGTGCCGGCGGACGTGTCGCGCTTCTATTCCTTCGCCGAGCGTGCGCCGGTCACCGGCACCTGGGGCGATCCGCGCAGTGCAACAGCTGACAAGGGCGAGCGCTTCCTCGACCTGCAGGCGGGTGAACTGGTGAAACTGATCCGCAACGATGTGCTCTGGACCGCGCCAGACCCTGTCTGGACGCCCGGTCGCGGCCTCGGCACGACGGCCGGCAAAGCCGATTGACCTGTGCGCGCGAGCCATTCGCCGGGCATCTCGCATTCCATTCCTGAGGGAGGATAAGCCAATGACTCTAAAATTCGCACGGACGCGCAAGACCGTTGTTTCTCTGTTTGCAGCAACGATGCTTTCGGGCGTCGCCCTGACACCGGCCATGGCAAAGACGCTCGTTTATTGCTCGGAGGGCGCGCCAGAGGGGTTCGATGCAGCGCTCTACTCGGCCAACAGTACTTGGGACGCTTCGGCGGAGACGATCTATGATCGCCTGACCGAATTCGAAAGCGGTACGACCAAGGTTATTCCGGGCCTCGCTGAAAGCTGGACAATTTCCGACGATAATCTCGAATACACGCTGAAACTGCGTGAGGGCGTGAAGTTCCAGTCGACGGATGACTTCACACCGACGCGTGATTTCAACGCCGACGACGTGCTCTTCACCTATAATCGCCAGTTGGACAAGAACGATCCCTGGAACAGCTATTTCCCCGGTGCCAACTGGGAAATGTTCAATGCCATGGACATGCCATCGGTCATCAAGGCCATCGTCAAGGTGGACGAAAAGACCGTCAAGTTCGTCCTGAAGCAGCCGGATGCATCGCTTCCGTCAAAGCTTGCCCTGAACTTCGGCTCGATCATGTCGAAGGAATATGCCGACAAGCTGGCGGCTGAAGGACGGCGCGAGGATCTTGACCGTAAGCCGGTCGGAACCGGGCCGTTCCGCTTTGTCGATTATCAGCAAGATGCGGCAATTCGCTTTGCGGCCAATGCAGACTATTGGGCAGGCGCGCCGAAGATCGACAACCTCATCTTCGCGATCACTACCGATCCCACGACACGCATGCAGAAGCTCCAGGCGGGAGAATGCCATGTCGCTCCATACCCGGCGCCGGCTGACGTGGCCGGGCTGAAGGCAAATCCGGACCTTACTGTTCTGGAACAGCCAGGTCTCAACGTCTCCTATCTCGCGATGAATACCTTGATCGCGCCGTTCGACAAGCTGGAAGTACGCCGCGCCATCAATATGGCGATCGACCGCAAGGCGATTGTCGGTTCCGTTTATCAGGGCATGGGACAGGTCGCCAAAAGCGTCCTGCCGCCGACGATGTGGGGCTATAACGGCAAAATAGAGGGCTACAGCTACGATCCGGAAATGGCAAAGAAGCTGCTGGATGGGGCCGGCGTCAAGGATCTGAAGATGAAGATCTGGGCTATGCCTGTCAGCCGTCCCTATATGCCGAACGCTCGCCGCGCGGCAGAGCTGATGCAGGCGGACCTTGCCAAGGTGGGCATCGGCGTCGAAATCGTTTCCTACGAGTGGGGCGAGTATCTGAAGAAGGTGCGCGACGAAGCGCGCGATGGCGCCGTCATCTTGGGCGGCACGAGCGACAACGCCGATCCTGACAATTTGCTCAGCTATTTCTTCAGCTGCTCTGGCGTTGGCGGCAGCAACAATGCCAACTGGTGCTACAAGCCGCTCGATGAGATCTTCCAGAAGGCGCGGACCAGCTCGGATCAAAGCGAGCGGACGAAACTATACGAAGAGGCACAGGCCATCATCAGCGATCAGGCACCTTGGGTTCCGATTGCCCACTCCACGGTTGTGCTGCCGATGTCGAAAAAGGTGAAGAACTACGTGATGGAGCCATTGGGCTCGCATCGCTTCGAGCAGGTCGACATCGAGGACTAACCCCGCAACTCTAGGCGACGCATGGCCCTTCCGTTGGTCCTGAAGGCCTGAAGCGGATCACTCGACCGCTTCTGGCTCGAAGGGCTTATGGGAACGGCTACCAGTCTCGATTTGACTAGCGGCTGATGGTCGTGGCCTGAGACCATACAACTATCCAGCGGCTGTTGCGCTCTTCATAAGTGTCTGTGTGCCAGTAGTCTGCGGCCGGCACGATCTGTCCGTTGAAGATTACTTCCAGGCGAGCGCGGTAGCGTATGACGGCGGCCGAGCCATAAAGACGGACGGCAATATCGCTTGGCTCCCATGCGCGGTATTTGATCTGGCCGGCGGCGATGGCACCGAGATATTCTTCCCGCGATAGAGCTACGCCGATGGGGGTAATTAACTGGAAGTCATCGGCATGAAGAGGTGCCGCCGCAGTGATATCGGCGGCGACGAGCGCACGCAATCGGCTGCGCTCGCTTTCACGGATGCGGTCTTCTTCGGTCTGAACATTGTTTATCATTCTAATCTCCTGGATGTTTCGTTGGCTCTTCGCGGCGAAAGTCAAATCCTCGGCCAGCGGTGCGGGCGGTCACCAGTCCTTTTTCGATCAGACTTTGACCGCAGGCGCGGATGGTTTCTTCTTCGGGACGCGGCCGCCATTGCAACACGCATTCTGCTTTTGAGGTGTCGATGCGGAGGTCCCTTCCAAGCTCATGCACGATCGTCCCCGCGTCGGCGTCGATGAGAGCCAGAATTCGAACCAACCAGTTTGGAAGTTCCGCAGTTGGTATCTGGGAAGTGTAGGCTGGAAAGGACTGGGCAAGTACGTGCGCAATGTCCCTCATCCAGAAGACGCGGCCTCCGACGATGAACCTGTGTCCAGTGGCCCCGGGCTCGACCATCGCACGGACATGGGCGAGCGCAACATCGCGAACGTCAGCGATTGCGCAACCGTAGCGCGGCAATCGCGTGAACTTGCCGTTCATCAATTTCCTGATTAGTCCGACGGACGTGCCGCAGTCATTGCCTAACAACGGACCAAGGATGAGACCCGGATTGATCACGGTCAAGGCCAGTTCATGTTCTTCGGCGAACGCCCAAGCGGCGCGCTCGGCCAGAGTCTTGGATTTGTAATAGGGTGTCGCGCGTTTGCTCTCTGTGTCCGTCCAGTCCTTTTCGCTGAACGGTGCACGCCCGCTGCCATGATTGGTGGCTGCGATTGATGAGGTGAGGACGACCCTTTTCGCCTTGCCTGCATGGGCCGCCCGCAACACGCGGAGAGCCCCTTCCTTTGCTGTCCGGATCAATCCTGTCTGATCGCGCACCGCGCCACTCGGAAATGGAGATGCGGTATGGATGATGTAATCGCAGTCCGAAACGGCTTCCGCCCAGCCGAGGTCGTGATCCAGATCGGCTTCGACGAAACCGAGATTTTCGGTGAACGGTTGAAAGCGGGACATCGTTGCAGGGGCTGACGCCATCCGTCTTAACGTTCCGCGAACACGATAACCCTGTTGCAACAGCTGCAGCGCCACATGCCCGCCAAGGAAGCCGCTGATCCCCGTGACTAGCACTGTGGTTTGTTGTGGCGGTCGCGCCTCTTTCATGATCGTGCTCCGATGTGAGTTCGGCTAATTGGACAAGTGGACTAATATTGTCCAATTGTCTCTTTGACATTTCAGACATGGGGCGTCAACATGTCCAGATGGAAAATGAAAATCGCAAATCAGCTTTAATTTTGGATTCTGCGCTCCCGGTGTTCGCCCGGTACGGCTTTCAGAAGACCACCATGGCGGATATCGCTCGTGCTACAGGGATTTCGCGCGCTTCCCTCTACCTTGCCTTCAACACTAAGGAGGAGCTTTTTCGGGCCGGCTCGGCGCGTGCACACGAACGGACAATGTCTGAGGTTGAGGCCGCGCTTGGCCGCACGGGAAATGTCGTGGACCGTATCGCGGCGGCGATCTCTGCCTTCCAGGAAGGACTGATCGCTCCGTTCAGCAAAAGCGATAACGCCAAGGAACTCTTCGACACCAATTTGAAACTGGCAAAGGATATAACGATTGCCGCCAGATCGAAGCTGCTTGACCTCCTGGCAAACGTACTGGCTGCAGCTCAAGCTCAAGGGGAGATCGACCTGAAGGCATTAGACGTATCACCCGCGGACCTCGCCGCGCTGATTGCGGCTGCGATGGATGGCATCAAACACAGCTTCAGCGCCGATGGGCGGTCGGATGACGCGTTGCGGCTATTGATGCGTGTTTTGAGTGTAGCGCTCAAACCAGAAGAAAAAAATGCCGATGGAACAACCGGATAACCCGTTCACGTTGGGGCAACGTGGGGGGTGGCCGGATGTACGCGCGCGAACGGTCTCTGGCAGAGCTGCTGTGGCCGCTTAGGATGGTCACAATTTTCCCGAGCTGCCGGCGGCGTCGGCAGTCGGCAACTCTTGCAGTCCTGGTTGGGTGGCAAACACAAATATGCTGCGTGTGACGCCGGGCACAGGGTCTGATCGGGGCAATCGCGGCCCAGTACGGCGCGCGCCCTGAATGGACTGATAAGAAACCAAAATCCATTGCAGCCCACATACCCGCACCGTCTGGTGCGCGATAATGCTCTTAAAAAAGAGTGCATTTCGGCCTGCGCGATTTTTTCTCATTGGGGCGCTGGCGGCTGCGCACGCTGTGAGCATTCCCGAATACCGCCGGATGGCGGGTAATTCCAGAAATACGGCCCCTGAGCAGGAGACATCAGAGGCCGTGAGCGATATGTTGCATTCAACGCCGCGGATTATACTCTCTTATTGCGTCGGCTACCAGAATCGATTGCTCAGTGCCAGGTGGTCGGCGGGATTGTGAGCCATTGTTTTCGTGCCGGTGTTTCTGGCCTGCCATTAGACTTCAATAGGGCTTGGCGCCGATTCAATGTAGCGCATCGGCTCATTGCGATTGGGCGAGATTGCTTAACGGGGAAGTTTCTCCGTCTGAAAAGCCGCGGTACCGAAGATGGCTCCGGTTTAGATGGGCGCGCATGGCTTCGCGGGCCTGTTCGGAGTTTCCGCTGCTGATCGCTTCGCAGATGGCCCTATGTTCTCGCACAGTGTTTTGAATGTACTCGGGCGTGATGAGCGCCGGATTGAGTTCCTTTGAGAATGCCGGTTGCGGGAGTATTTGAAGGCTCATCAAGTTGAAGAACTCTATAAAGGCACCATTATTCGTCGCCTCTGCGATCGAGCGGTGGAAAACAAAGTCCAGATTGTCGAGGGCGGTTTCGTCGTCGATCGATGCCTCGAATTGTCGGGCAGCATTCCAGATATTTGATTCCTGTGCCCAGGAGCGGCGGGTCGCCGCAAGACCGGCCGCATGAACCTCGAATGCCATTCGCAGTTCCAGAAGGTCGATGAATGACGTCTTGAGGCGGCGAAGCGGCGCCAGTGCCAGCTCGGAATCATAGCCGGTCAAATCTTCCGGCGTGGGCACATTCCGTACAAACACACCGACGCCATGACGCGCCTCTACTACTCCATCAGACCGCAATGCGGATATCGCTTCGCGAATGACGGTTCGGCTCACGCCAAAGCGTTGAGATAGGTCATTAAGCGATCCAAGCTTATCGCCCTTGTCGAGTTCACCCTCGATGATATGAGCCTTGAGTGCTTGTATGGTCCGACTTGTCAGTGTGTCCAAGATTCACCCGTTACTTAGCGTCACCTTTTACCGGTGCTTTTGACGATTAATAGGGTTTCGTTGTCCTTCTGACAAGATAGCACTACTTCAAGATGTGGTACTACCTGTATCGCGGTAATTGCACTCAAAGTGTGCGCACACAGGCTTCGATGAGCATATCGGCGAGCCTTATTCAAAGCTCTTTATGGGAAATGACTCAAAAATATTTTCGACGCTGATTAGCAACACGCACCGACAGAAACTTGAAAAGTCACTGTAAATAGCTGAATTAATACGATTATCGTCATGTAAATGCGTCAGCCTCTTGAGAGGTAGTATCTCTTGCGTCGGTATTGACATGAGATACTATTTCAATAATCTTTGGTCTCGGTAAGTGAGCCAGCGATACCTTGTCAGTCGAGACGAGGCGAATGGCTCCGGGAACGAAACAAGCGCTTTAAAGCGCTCGCAGAAAATCAGGTGGAATTTGCTATGGGTGTCGTCTCTGAACGCATCTCCAGGCTCGGCATCGTGTTGCCTTCTAATGCGCCGGCCTCCGGAAACTACGTTGCGCACCGGCTCGTGGGATCCCTTCTCTTTGTCTCAGGACAGATCCCGCGTATCGACGGTATCGAGCATTTCGTCGGCGTGGTGGGGCAGGACATCTCGCCTGAAGACGGCTATCAAGCCGCTCGTCTTTGCGCTTTGAACCTTGTGGCCCGGGTAAGTGCCGCCCTCGACGGGGACCTCGACCGAGTAATTGCGTGCGTGCAGCTTCGCGGTTTCGTGAACGCGCCGCCGCACTTCCAGGGACATCCCGCCGTAATTGATGGCGCTTCCGATCTTCTTGTCGAAATCTTCGGAGAAAATGGCCGCCACGTCCGTACGGCGCTCGGCGCCGGATCGCTTCCTCGCGGCTCATCCGTCGAGGTTGATGCCGTGTTTGAAGTCGCAATGAAATCCTGACGATAACAGGAAGGGGAACGAGGAATGAGCGAAAGCGCGAAGTCCGAAAAAGCCATAGATATGGTCGGCGTCAACAAATGGTATGGCCCTTTGCAAGTGTTAAAGGGCATAAATCTGAACGTCGCTCGCGGCGAGCACATTGTTCTTTGCGGTCCGTCGGGCTCTGGCAAGTCGACGCTTATCCGTTGCATCAACCACCTGGAGGAAATTCAGGAAGGCACAATCTTCGTCAACGGCACACGGCTCAACCAAAGCGGCGCGAATGCCGACCATATTAGACGCGACGTCGGTATGGTGTTCCAGCAGTTCAACCTTTTCCCTCATCTAACAGTGCTTGAAAACTGCATGCTGGCACAGCGGCGCGTTCGCAAGGCGTCGGGGGCAGAGGCCAAGGAAAAGGCCATGCGCCATCTTGAGCGCGTCCACATCGTCGAGCAGGCGCTGAAGTATCCAGCTCAGTTATCGGGCGGTCAGCAGCAGCGTGTCGCCATCGCACGCGCGCTCTGCATGGATCCAAAGATCATGTTGTTCGACGAGCCGACCTCAGCGCTCGATCCCGAGATGGTCAAGGAGGTGCTCGATACGATGGTGTCGCTCGCCGACGACGGCATTACCATGATCTGCGTCACGCACGAGATGGGCTTCGCCCGAGCCGTTGCGCATCGCGTCATCTTCATGGACCGCGGTGAGATCGTCGAAAGCGCTAAGCCCGACGTGTTCTTCAGTAACCCGAGCCATGAACGCACCAAGACGTTCCTCAGCCAGATCCTCAATCACTAGGGCAGAGGTGTATAGATGCAATATTCCTTCGATTTCGCCCCTGTTTTTGCCGCTTGGCCCATGTTTCTCGAGGGCGCCATTCAAACACTAAGGATGTCTGCCATCTCAATGGTTGCCGGCCTTTCGCTGGGCATTGTCTTCATGTTGATGCGCATGAGTAAACTTGCCGCCGTGCGGATGATTGCGGTCGGCTATATCGAGCTTATCCGCAACACACCGTTTCTCGTCCAGATCTTCTTTATCTATTTCGGCATGCCGACGCTCGGTATCAAGTTGGACGGCGAAGAGGCAGCGATCCTCGCAATGTCACTCAACTGCGCGGCATATGCCGCGGAGATCGTTCGCGGTGGCGTGCAGTCGATCCGGCCTGGCCAGATCGAGGCGGGCAGGGCGCTTGGCCTGCATACGATCGACATTTATCGTTTCATCGTTTTTCGACCGGCAATCCGTGCGGTCTATCCGGCGCTCTGCAGTCAGTTCATCCTGATGATGCTGAATTCGAGCCTTGTTGCGTCGGTCTCCGCGGAGGAACTGACCTACATGGCGCAGACGCTGGACGCCCAAACCTTCCGCAGTTTCGAGATCTATTTCGTCCTCGGTGCGGTCTACCTCCTGCTGTCCCAGTTCTTCTCTGTCGCATTGCAGCTGGTCGGCAGAACCTACTTCTCCTATCCGACAAAGTGAGGCCAAATCGATGATCCGTGAATTTGGTTTCGGAGAGTTTCTATTCCTGTTGGAAGGTGCTCGCTGGACAGTCTTCCTCTCTCTTCTCGCGTTCACTTTTGGCGGAGCGCTCGGTCTCGCAGTAGCGCTCGGTCGTACCAGCAAATGGACAGTCCTGCGCGGCCTTATGGCAACCTACATCCAGATCTTCCAAGGGACGCCGCTCTTGGTGCAGCTGTTCTTCGTCTATTTTGGAATGCCGGTATTTGGCCTCAAAGTCGATATCTGGGTGGCGCTGACCGTTGGCCTGTCGCTGCACACCAGCGCGTTTCTCGGCGAGATCTGGCGTGGCAGCATCCAGGCCGTGGCGCCGGGTCAAAGCGAGGCCGCCCGCGCGCTTGGTATCGGCTATGTCTACCGCATGATCGACGTGGTCCTGCCTCAGGCCTTCCGGATCGGTTTGCCCGCCACCATCGGCTTCCTGGTGAACCTTATCAAGGGGACTGCTCTTGCTGCACTCTTAGGCCTGACTGAGCTTACCCGCTCGGGCCAGCTAATGGCGAACATCACGTTTCAACCACTGCAAGTCTACGGGGCGGTCGGGCTCGTCTACTTCTTTATCTGCCTGCCCCTGACATACTTCAGCGCAAGAGTCGAACGGCGCCTCAACGCCGCGAGATAACAAGAAGAACGCATGATCAAAACCAACCAGAGGTAACCAACATGTTCAATTCAGCACCGACCATTTCGCGTTCCAGGTTCCTGTCCGGTCTTACGGCGGTCATTCTGACGGCGACTGCCTTTACCAACACTGCAGGGGCTGTAACGCCGGAAGAGATCAAGGCAAAGGGCACGGCCGTCATTGGGGTTCAGATGGATCAGTTTCCCTGGGGCTTCATCGACCAGAACGGTCAAAACGAGGGTTTCGACATCGAGCTTTCCAAGCTGATTGCCCAGGAACTCGGCGTCGAGGTGAAGTTCGAACGCATCACCGGCCAGAACCGCATTCCTCTGCTCGTCAACGGCAATGTCGATTTCCTCGTGCCTTCTATGACCATTACGCAAGAGCGCGCCAAGGTCATCCAATATGTCATTCCCTACTCGTCGAACGACATCACCGTCTGGGCAAAAAAGGATGCTGAAATCAAGGGTAACGAGGATCTCGGTAAATACGTAATCGGCGTCAACCGAGGCAGCGTGTTCGAACCGGTTTTGGTCAAGGCTGCGCCGCCGGAGACAGAAATCAAGCGCTTCGACGATGATGCGACGACAGTGCAAGCACTGCTTTCAGGCCAGGTCGATGCGATCCTTGGGAGCGTCACATACGGCCTGGTAATCAAGGAAACAGGACACAGCGCCGAATTCGAGCGCAAGTACAAAGTTGCCGACAATTTCCAGGGAATGGCGGTGCGCAAGGGCGATCAGGATATGCTCGCCTACCTCACAGATTTTGTGACCCGGCATACCGCGGACGGATCGCTTGACGCGCTCTACAAGAAATGGATTGGCGTGGATCGCGCCGCGCTTCCGACGACATTGCCGGGTGTCGATTTCACCGGCAAGCAATAACGCTTAAGCTCTGCGCGTTGATTTAGCCGTCGCGCAGCGCACCCGAAACATCAACCACTGAAGAGCTTTTTGCCCCCGCCTGTCTGTGCGGGCGGGGAGTGCCGCCGCACGTCGAAAAACAAGCCTTCCCGGGCGCGGCGCAACAACAGCTCGTTTACGGAGCATGAGTGAAGAAAATGGCGAAAGATGGCAAGCAAATTAGGGTCGGCGTCGATATCGGTGGAACCTTTACCGATGTCGCGATGGAAGTGGGAGCCACGCTCCATTCGATCAAAGTGCTGACCGACTACTCGTTCCCCGAAAACGCAATCGTTGAAGGCATTCGACAGGTCGCTGAGGTCGCGGGCGTGGATCTCTCCGAGATCGATACGATCATCCACGGCACCACGCTCGCCACCAATGCCTTGATCGAGCGCCGGGGTGCGAAAACTGCCTTCATCACCACCAAGGGGTTCCGTGACGTCATCGAAATGCGCACGGAGAGCCGTTTCGAACAATATGATCTCGATATCGTACTGCCCGCACCACTGGTTTCGCGCAACGAGCGCTTTGTACTTGACGAGCGCATCGGCGCCGACGGTTCGGTGCTCAAGGCGCTGGACCTTTCCGAAGTCGATGCCCTCTGCGATCGCATTGTTGCTGCCCGTTATCAAAGTGTCGCGATTGGCTTCATACATTCCTACTTGAACGGCGCGCATGAAAAAACCGTTCGAGACCGGCTACTTGCCAAAAACCCGGACATCTCGGTGTCAGTGTCGTTCGAGGTCTCGCCGCAAATGCGCGAGTTCCAGCGCTTCAACACGGTGTGCGCCAACGCCTTCGTCAAGCCCCTGATGGCTTCCTATCTCAACCGCCTCGTTGGTCGCTTGACGGATGAGGGAACCCGATGCCCGATCTTTATGATCCATTCTGGCGGCGGGATCATCAGCGTCGAAAACGCCATCGAATTCCCGGTTCGCCTTCTTGAATCCGGTCCCGCAGGCGGCGCAATTTTCGCCGCTCATATCGCCAGCAGCTACGGGCTCGACCAGGTCCTCTCCTACGACATGGGCGGGACAACGGCCAAGATCTGCCTGATCGAAAAACAGACGCCCAAGACGTCTAAGACATTCGAGGTCGCTCGCACCTGGCGCTTCAAGAAGGGCAGCGGCATGCCCATATCCATTCCGGTCATCGAAATGGTCGAGATCGGCGCCGGGGGCGGTTCGATTGCAACCGTCGACAGCATGCGCCAGATCCGCGTTGGACCCCACAGCGCCGGTTCCGAGCCAGGGCCCGCCTGCTATGGCCGTGGCGGTAAGAACCCGACCGTCACTGATGCCGATCTCATTCTCGGTCGTCTTGACCCCGACGAGTTTGCCGGCGGTGCAATGAAGCTCGATCGCTGTGCCTCTGACAAGGCAATGGATCAGGATGTGGCGTCTAAGCTTGAGACCAATGTTGCGACTGCTGCTTACGGGCTTAGCGAAGTGGTTGACGAGAACATGAGCAACGCCGCGCGAATGCATGCCGTTGAAAACGGCAAGGAGCTTTCGGAGTTCACGATGATTGCCTTCGGCGGTGCGGCACCCATCCATGCCGCCCGGCTGTGCGAAAAGCTTGGAATGTCGGATCTTTTGATTCCACCAGGAGCTGGTGTCGGCTCGGCAATCGGTTTCCTGAGGGCTCCATTCGGCTTTGAATCCGTTCGAAGCGCCTATAGCCGTCTAAGCCGCTTCGAGGCGAAAGCGATCAACACCACCATCAGCGACTTGATCGCTGAAGCGACATCCTTCGTGCGCTCAGGAGCGCCGGACGCGGAACCGGGTCTCGAATGCACTGCCTACATGCGCTATGTCGGTCAGGGCTGGGAAGTACCAGTCACCATTGAGGTGCGTGATTACATCGATAGTGACGGCGCACTGTTTCGCAAATTGTTCGACGAACAGTATGAGCAGTTCTTTGGTCGCGTGATTGACGGGCTTGATGTCGAGATCGTCAGTTGGTCGCTGCGTGCTACATCAAAGGTGATCCCGCCTGAGCGGATCGGCAAGACCGCTAAGGGAGCGGCAGCCCAGGTTCGGGGCACCCGTGAAATCTTCGACGTGCAGGAAGGCAACTTCCAGAGTGCCGCGATTGTCTCCCGCAATGACATGAAGCCAGGCGATTGGGTCGCCGGTCCGGCGGTCATCACCGAACGCGAAACCTCGACCATCATCACAGCGAGCCGCGAAGTCGTCATGCAGTCCGATGGCTGCCTGCTCGTGCGTGCCAAGCAAGCTGCCTGAACAGAGGGAAAACCATGAAAACCAATGCACTTTCTGACGTCCACATGCAGATCATGTGGAACCGGCTAATCTCCGTAGTTGAGGAGCAAGCGCTTACGCTGATCCGCACCGCGTTCAGCACCAGCGTGCGTGAGTCGGGTGACCTGTCTGCCGGTGTGTTCAACCGCGGAGGAAAGATGATAGCTCAGGCCGTGACCGGTACACCCGGCCACGTCAACGCTATGGCGGAAGCCGTCGGCCACTTCATCCGCGACATCGGCCCTGAAAACATCTTCGAGGGTGACGTCTATATCACCAACGACCCGTGGAAGGGCACGGGCCACCTGCACGACTTCACTGTCGTCTCGCCGAGTTTCCGGAAAGGGGATCTGGTTGGCTACTTCGCCTGCACCGCGCACGTAGTCGATGTTGGCGGTCGCGGTTTCGGGCCGGATGCCAACGAGGTCTACGAAGAAGGCATCTTCGTCCCGATCATGAAGTTTGCCGAACGCGGCGTTGTCAACAAGGACCTCGTCAACATCTTGCGCAACAATGTGCGCGAGAGTCATCAGGTGGTCGGCGATGTCTATTCGCTCGCAGCTTGCAACGAGATCGGCCATCGCCGGCTCATGGACATGATGGACGAATTCGGTCTTACGGATCTCGAAACCTTGGCGGACTTCATCTTCAAGCGCAGCTACGATGCGTCAATCGAACGGATTGCGGCCCTGCCGAAGGGTTCCTATTCCAACGTAATGCGGGTCGACGGCTATGGCTCGCCGATCGACATCGCCGTGCGCCTCGATGTGGCGAACGATCATATCCTTGCGGATTTCGAAGGGACCTCGCCGCCCAGTCCGAAGGGTATCAATTGCCCGATCATCTACTCCGCAGCCTATGCCTGTTACGGTCTCAAATGCTCGATCGCGCCGGAGATCCCGAACAATCACGCCTCCCTGCTACCGTTCCGCGTCACGGCTCCGCAAAACTGCATTCTCAATGCGCAACATCCCGCACCGGTCTCGGTGCGCCACGTCCTCGGGCATCTCGTTCCGGACGCCGTACTTGGCGCCGTGCACAAGATGCTTCCTGGTCGCGTACCGGCGGAAGGGGCGGGTGCCTTGTGGAACCTGCACGTCAGCGTGCGGCCGTTGCAGGGTGAAAGGGCGCCGGCTGATGGCGGCCAGCGCGCAGAAGTCCTGCTCTTCAACAGTGGCGGCGCCGGTGCACGTTCCACGCTTGACGGTTTGAATGCCACGGCATTTCCAAGCGGCGTGCACTCGATGTCGATCGAGGCGACAGAGCACGTCGGTCCGGTCATCTTCTGGCGTAAGGAACTGCGCGACGGTTCGGGCGGCGCCGGCCAGTTCCGAGGCGGCCTGGGGCAGGTCGTGGAAATCTCGCCGACCGAAGGTCACGAGATGCATTTCAACGCCATGTTCGACCGCGTCGAACACCCCGCGCGCGGCCGCAATGGCGGCGAGAACGGCGCTCCTGGCGCAGTGTTGCTCGACGACGGAACGCGCTTGGCCTCGAAGGGTCGGCAACATGTTCCCGCTGGTCGCCGGTTAATTCTCCAGCTTCCTGGCGGCGGCGGCTATGGCCTGGCAGACACGCGCGATCCAACAGCCGCTAAGCGGGACAGCGATTTCGACTACGTCCCTACCAGATAATCCTCCCGGGGGCCGGGCGGGGCGGAAGCTTCGTCCGGCTTTAAATGTCAATCAGTCCAAGGAAGCCGGAGATGAACTTCGAGAACAAGCGCGCAGCGGGCATAAAGTCATCGCCCAGCATGGCGATCGCAATGGCTGCGAAGAAATTGATTGCCGAGGGCCGCGATATCATCGACCTGTCGCTTGGCGAGCCGGATTTCGAGCCGCCGGCACACGTTGCTGAGGCGGCCTGCGAAGCCATTCGTCAGGGGCGGGTGCGCTATGGCGCGCCGGCGGGTATGGAGAGCCTGCGACAGGCGATCGTGAGCAAGTTCAAAACGGAAAATCAGCTGAACTATGCCGCTGACGAGGTGATGGTCGCCAATGGCGCCAAGCAAATCCTGTTTGACGTATTCCTCGCCACGCTTGAGCTTGGCGATGAGGTCATAATCCCGACGCCTTGCTGGGTGTCCTACGGCGACATCGTCTCGCTGCACGGAGGCGACCCAGTCTATGTGAGTTGCGGGCCCGAGGTCGGTTTCAAGATCGACCCTGAGCGGCTGGAAGCATCGATCACGTCCAAGACCCGATGGTTGCTGCTGAACTCGCCATCTAACCCCACCGGAGCTATCTATTCGGCGCAGGAGTACCGAGGACTTGCCGAAGTGCTCGCCCGCCATCCGCAGGTGTTGGTGCTTTCGGACGAAATCTACGAGCACATCCTGCTTAGGGAGGCACCCTTTATATCTTTCGCGTCGGCCTGCCCAGAACTGCGTGAACGAACGCTGATCGTCAACGGTGTGTCCAAGGCATATGCGATGACCGGCTGGCGCGTTGGCTATGCTGCCGGCCCAAAAGCGCTCATCGCGTCGCTTAATAAGATGCAGTCGCAGAGCGTAACGTCCGTCTCGACCGTAGCGCAGGCGGCAGCCCTCGCGGCACTAACCGGCGATCAGGCTTTCGTTGCCAAAGCTGCTCGAACCTTCGCGGACAGGGCGAAAATCATGTCGCAGAGGCTTGCAGGGATGGAGGGCATCGATTTCACTCCGCCGGAGGGCGCGTTTTACGCGTTCATCGGCGTGGGGAAGCTGTTCGGGCGGAAGCTAAGCGGAGAGGTGGTCGTAGACGACACAACGTTTGCCGCTCACCTACTCCAGCAGTTCGGCCTATCGAGTGTGCCAGGTGCGGCTTTTGGCGCGCCGGGTTTCATTCGTCTGTCAATCGCCGCCTCCGAGCGCGAGCTGGAACGTGCCTGCGAACGCCTGGCCAGCATGGTGCGATCGCTGAAAGCCTGAAGAGGCGCACACCCAATCCAATCAAAACAAATCAACTAGGAGCATCGCTATTCGGTGCTTCCTTCAAAGGAGGGCTACACCCATGAGAACTGAAGAATTGAAAAAGGTGCTTGGCGCCGGTCTACTTTCCTTCCCCGTCACGCATTTCGATGCGGAGGGAAAGTTCAATGCCAAGAGCTACGGTGAGCACGTCAACTGGCTCTCAGGCTACGATGCAGCCACGCTGTTTGCCGCGGGCGGCACGGGCGAGTTCTTTTCGCTCGCGCCAGAGGAAATCCCGCAAATCGTGCGCGTTGCCAAGGAAGCTGCCGGCAAGACGCCGATTGTTTCAGGCTGCGGCTATGGCACGAATATGGCCGCCTCCATTGCAAGGTCTGTTGAAAAGGCCGGGGCCGACGGAATTCTCCTCCTTCCGCACTACTTGATCGACGCTCCGCAAGAGGGACTCTACCAACATATCAAGGCCGTTTGCCAATCCACCGGTATGGGCGTGATGGTCTACAATCGCGACAATTCCGTGCTCCAGGCCGATACGCTCGCGCGGCTTTGCGACGAATGCCCCAACCTCGTCGGCTTTAAGGATGGTACCGGGGACATCGCCCTTGTGCGCCAGATTACGGCGAAGATGGGTGACCGATTGACCTACCTTGGCGGTATGCCGACCGCCGAGCTCTTCGCAGAAGCCTATCTCGGAGCTGGGTTCACAACCTACTCGTCCGCCGTGTTCAACTTCGTGCCCGGTCTGGCAATGGAGTTCTACAAGGCGTTGCGCGCCGGCGAACGCGCGAAGTGCGAAAAGATCCTTCTCGACTTCTTCTACCCCTTCATGGCGATCCGCAACCGCGCCAAAGGCTATGCAGTTTCGGCGGTAAAAGCGGGTGTACGCCTACAGGGCTTCGATGCTGGTCCTGTCCGCTCACCGCTTCACGACCTGACGGGGGAGGAAATGTCCATGATGGAAACCTTGATTGGTCAGCACAGGCGTTAATGGGTAAAACGGTCGCCCTTGTCCCGCATGATGAGGGCGACCCTATTCATTTTCTCGCAGGAGGTCCCATGACATTGCACCAGAACCTGATTGCCGGCGAATGGGTTGGCGGTGATGGCGTTGCCAATATCAATCCGTCCGACACCAACGACGTGATCGGGGAATATGCCCGCGCCTCGGCCGAGG
>NZ_LMDT01000011.1:0-107675 GCF_001425885.1 Ensifer sp. Root1252
AACCGTCAAAACTTCCCGCCGAAACTCGCGTCCCGACCAATCAGCATCCGCCAATCAAGGAAACCTTAAAACGAAGGACATCGTCGCCAGCAGCGCCGCCGCCCTCGTTCAGTGATCGGGCTTATAGACCCCACTCACCGAACACGTCAACAGGCAATCGCAAAAAATCGACAAGATCGAACAACACATTGAAAATACACACGAATTGGAAGCGAGAGTTATCAACAGGGCGAGATGGGCGGTATCGCCTGGGCGAAAATACCGGATTTCCGGGCTTCCTGCGGCAACCGGAGCCAAATCGTCACCCGCTGATGCAAAGCCAGGGGCATCAGGACGACCAGTCCCCCGGTTTGCAGCGGGCAGATCGGTGGCCGCCGAGGCTCAAACACGACGCGAAATGCGGTTGCGTCTGCAATCGAGGACGATACTGTTCGAGAGCGGCGATCCCGGTCCGCCGCCCCAGGCAATCGCCGGGCCAACGCTCCACGAACGATACACATTGCGACACTCGCTGAAAGGGTTCGAAAGATGATGAAAGGTTCCGACGTTCTGATTGCTGCATTGGAGAACGAAGGGGTCGACTGCATCTTCGGCGTGCCCGGAGAGGAAAACCTGCATGTGGTGGAGTCGCTGCGTAAATCCCGCATCAAGCTGGTTTTGACCCGGCACGAACAGGCCGCAGCCTTCATGGCCGCGACGCATGGGCGCCTGACCGGCAGGCCGGGTGTCTGCATGGCGACGCTCGGCCCCGGCGCCCTCAATTTTTCGACCGGCGCCGCCTATGCCAATCTCGGCGCCATGCCGATGATCCTGATCACGGGGCAAAAGCCGATCAAGACGGCCCGCCAGGCCCGCTTCCAGATCGTCGATGTCGTTGCCTCGATGCGGCCCTTGACCAAGATGACGCGACAGATCGTCAGCGTCGGCAGCATTCCGGCCGCCGTTCGCGACGCTTTTCGCGTGGCCATGGAAGAGCGGCCCGGTGCGGTGCACCTTGAATTGCCGGAGGATGTCGCCGGCGAAACCATCGGTGAGGCGCCGATCATTCCGGTTCACCCGCTCGACCGGCCGGTGGCGCCGTCTGCTGCCATCGACCGGGCGGTTGAGATCATCCTTGCGGCCAAGCGGCCGCTGATCATGATCGGCGCGGCCAGCAGCCGCCCGCGGCTCGTGGATGCGCTCTCCGCCTTTGTCCGCCGGATGCGCATCCCCTTCTTCAACACCCAGATGGGCAAGGGCGCGGTCAACGGCGGCTCCAACCTCTATGTCGGCACGGCCGCTCTTTCCGAGCGCGACTATGTGCATGATGCCATCGATCAGGCGGACCTGATCATTTCCGTCGGTCACGACACAGTGGAAAAGCCACCCTTCCTGATGCGCAGCGAAGGCGGGCCGAAGGTTCTCCACATCGGCTACAGCTCGGCCAATGTCGAGCAGGTCTATCATCCCGACGCAGAAGTGATCGGCGACATCGGCACGACGGTGACCGCGATCGCCGATCGGCTCGGTGGCAAGCTCGATCCGGAACCGCTGCTGCTCAGCCTGCGCCAGACCATTCTCGACAAGCTCAACGAAGGCGCAGACGAAGACCGGTTCCCGGTGACGCCGCAACGTATCGTCCATGACGTGCGCAAGGTGATGCCGGAAGACGGTGTCGTCTGCCTCGACAACGGCATGTACAAGATCTGGTTTGCCCGGCACTACCGCACCCATGTCGCCAACACGCTGTTGCTCGACAATGCGCTCGCCACCATGGGCGCCGGCCTGCCTTCTGCAATGATGGCGGCGATGCTCTATCCCGAGCGCCGCGTCATGGCGGTGTGCGGCGACGGCGGCTTCATGATGAACTCCCAGGAGATGGAGACCGCCGTTCGCCTCGGCCTCAATCTGGTGGTCGTCATCCTCAACGACAGTGCCTATGGCATGATCCGCTGGAAGCAGGCCGTTGACGATTTCCCGGATTTCGGCCTGACATTCGGCAATCCGGACTTCGTGCGCTACGCGGAAGCCTATGGTGCGACGGGCTCGCGGGTCTCGAGCGCGGACATGCTGGTGCCGACGCTCGAGGCTGCCTTTACCGGCGGCGGCGTGCATCTCGTCGATGTGCCGATCGACTATTCCGAAAACATGCGCGTGCTGGTCGATGAGCTGCGCACCCGCTCTTAAAACCTGCTTTCTCCAGGCGAGTAACATAGGCCCGCCAGCCGTTGCCTTAATCGGGCGACCGGCCTGACGGGCCCGTATCCAAAGGACACCCCGGCCTTCGTCTCACCATGGATCCTAATGTTGCCAATCAAGGCGGCCCCATGGCCGTGATTGGCAACAAGCCTTGCGCTGCCATCTTTTGGACTTATATTGCACTGCACTCGGCGCCTGTTTTTGGCCGAGTTTTTCTTGGCTGCATGCCGCCTTCACGCGAAAAGCCTCGCTCTTCGCGCACAACCGAAGGACCACTTCATGACTGTTTCGATAAACAATCTTGATGCCTCCACCACGGGCGCTTTGGCCCATGTCGATATCGGCGATACCGTCAGACGTTCCCGTCAAGCGATCGGCTACAGCGTTGACGAACTTGCGCTCACCTGCGGGCTGACCGACATCGAAATCACCAACATCGAGCTTGGTGTCGACACCGATCCGGCCAAGCTCCGTCGGATCGCCGCCGCACTTCAGTTGCCCCTAACCACCTTCCTGCTCAGCTAGGCCCAATGGGCGTCGCGTCCACACGAGACGCGACACCCACCCGGCGTTCTTGGAGCGATGCCAATCAACCTGTAAAACCCTGCGATAGAATCTCCTTCAGTAGCGCAAGCGGCGTGGGGCGACTTGGCACGCGCTGATGCAGGAAAACAATCCTGCGCTCGTACGAGGCGGCATCGGGTACCTCGACCAGGCAAAATCCGTCCCGTCCCAGGCCCTGCCAGGCCGGAACGACGGAGTTTCCCATCCCGTTGGCCACGAGCATGGCTATGGTTTCGAGCGCGTCCATGTCGCAACGAATGTCCGGATCAAGCCCGGCATCGGCGAGATATTGTGACGACAGCCGCCCGCCCCAGGATCCCGGATCGTAGCGGATGAACGGCGCCTGCCGGATTTGCTCAGCGATATCGTCAGGTTCCGTCGCATCCCTGCTGATGAACACAAGCGGTTCGCGGCGAATGACATATGCCGCCAATCCCTTTGGCAGCAAGAATGGCGGTTCAACCAGAACCGCGGCATCGAGCTCGCCTGCAAGCAACTGTTCGTAGAGCTGCAGCGACGAACCGGGGCGCAGTATCAGCTTCAGGCTCGGCGCCCGACGGGAGAGTTCGTCCAGAACCTCAGGGAAGATGCCTGTCAGCGCCGTCGAGATCGCCCCGATTTTCAACTCGGCGGCAAGACCGCCGCCTGCAACGTCGTATCTGAGGTTTTCGACTTCCCGGATTAAGAGACGCGCCCGCGGCAACAGCGAAAGACAGGCCTCCGTCGGCTGGGCCGAATGGGCGCCGCGGGCAAGCAAAATGCACCCAAGGGCCCGTTCGAGCGATTGAATGCGCTGGCTGACGGCGGCCGGCGTCAACTTTTCCCGGCGTGCAGCGGCTGCGATGGACCCCGTTTCCACCGTGGCGACTAGGCTTTGCAGGAAGCGAATATCCACCATGAATCCTTATTCTCAGAGAAAGAATTACCTAGTTTTTCTTAGCCTCTCAAGACGCTATCCCTGTGTCAACCGGAGACACAGGAGTTCCAGATGAAGTCGCTTTTCCATCTCGCCTTTCACGTCACCGATCTCGATGAGGCCCGCAGGTTCTACGGCGACGTGCTTGGTTGCGAGGAAGGGCGCAGCACGGATACCTGGGTCGATTTCGATTTCTTTGGGCATCAACTGTCGCTGCATCTGGGCAAGCCGTTCGAAGTCACGCGGACCGGCAAGGTCGGCAACCACCTCGTACTGATGCCGCATATGGGCGTGGTGCTGCGCTTGGCGGATTGGTTCGTGCTGGCCGAGCGCCTGGAACAAAAGGGCGTGCGCTTCGACATTCCGCCGGTCGTGCGTTTCGAAGGCGAGCCCGGCGAGCAGCGGACGATGTTCTTCCTCGATCCGAGCGGCAATCCCATCGAGGTCAAGGGGTTTGCCGATTTCGACAGCCTGTTTGCACGCTGACACCGGAGGCGGATGTGAAGAAGCCTATCGCCTTGGTGACGCGCATCGACCGCGCCGACGAACAGGCCTGGGTGGCCATCCTGGCCAGGCTGTTGCCGGAGAGCGAAATCGTGCACTTCCACGAGATGGACGATGCGCAGCGCGACGCCGCCGAAATCGCCATCGTTGCCAATCCCGATCCTGGGCACGTGGCGGCCCTACCCAATCTCAAGTGGATACACAGTCTTTGGGCAGGGGTAGAGCGACTGGTCGCCGAGCTCGGCCAGGCAGCGCCCCCGATCGTCAGGCTTGAAGACCCCGAGCTGGCTCGGGTCATGGCGGAAGCGATCCTTGCCTGGACCTATTATCTTCACCGCGACATGCCCGCCTACCGCAGGCAGCAGGCGGCGGCAATCTGGCGGCAGCATCCGTACCGCCGGCCAGGCGATCTCACGGTCGGGATCCTGGGCATGGGGCTTCTCGGAAAAGCAGCGGCAGGAAAACTGACGGCAGCCGGCTTCCGGGTTACGGGCTGGGCACGGTCGCCGCAGCAGATAGACGGCGTCGATATGGTCAGCGCCGAGAGCGGCCTCGATCGGCTCTTGCGGACAAGCGACATAGTCGTCAGCCTGTTACCGCTGACATCAGAGACCCGCGGCCTGCTCGATGCCCGTCGCCTCTCATCCATGAAAACCGGCGCGCGCCTCATCAATTTTTCCCGCGGGCCGATCATCGTCGACGTCGACCTGATCGCGGCGTTGGACGCTGGGCATATCGCGCATGCGGTGCTCGATGTTTTCGACGCCGAGCCTTTGCCACCCACGTCGCCCTATTGGCGGCATGACAGCGTGACGGTATTGCCGCACATTTCCGCGCCGACCGACAGGAACACGGCCGCCGTGATCGTCGCTGATAATATCAATCGGTATTATGCGACCGGCGCACTGCCCGCAGCCATCGATATCAAGCGCGGGTACTAGCCGCGTCTTAGTGCCTCGAGCCCCGCGTTCAGCGCCACATCGTCACCATGCTCGAGGCCGAAGAGGACGTCCAGCAGCGGGAAGGTGCTGCGATAGAAGCGGATCTGGTCCTGCATCGCATCTATCCCGGGATAGTATGGGTGCATGAGCGCGAGGAAATCGTCGCCCAGGCCGGCGGAAAGGCTGGCGAGGTCATGAGCAGGGTCGCCGATCGAGCATCCCGCAAAGTCGATAACGCCGGAGACCTGGCCGTCGTCGACGAGAATGTTTCCCGTGCCAATGTCACCATGAATGATCGCCGTGGCGAGTTGTTCGCTGTCAGCCGAAAGAAACCGTTCGAAATTACCTCGAATTGCGATGGCAATGTCGGCCGGCACGAGCGGCAGAACCTTTTCGACAACATCAGAAAAAAGGTCGCGCCATTCCGTCAGGGGATCATGCGCTTCGTTCCGCACGCCGAGAGTATCGAGCGGCAGCGCATGCAGAGCCCGGAGGAAGCCGGCGAGTGCCGACGCCAGCTGTTGTCGCCGGGTGTCGCTCATGCCGGCGAGATCCAGCAAAGGCGTGCCGGCAATTTCGTGTGCGTCGCGACAATGTCCGAGGCAAGGGTCACAACGCTTGCGGCCGGAACGGGCAGCGGCAGCCGCCCGGCAAGAGCCGCAAGGACCTTCGTTTCCCGCAGGAGATCACGACACGCGCCGTCATGCCGTGGAACCCGAATGATCAATTGCCCGGTGTCGAGCACATGATTGTTCTGCCCGGTGTCGATGACTTCCGCCGACAGGATTTCCAGCCGCCCGAGGACCGATACTATTTCATCTATGCTCGGACGCATCGTCCGCCCTCTCCAAGCAACAGCGTCCTCAAAGGTTCTGCCAAACGCCACCATTCCGCCCTCGTCAGCGAACTGCAATGCGGCGGCTGTGGCCACGCGTTTTCAGGGACATACTGCATAACTTCGTGGAGTGCCAACGGGTCGGTCGGGTGTCGTGCGCCAATACTTGTCTTCTATAATCAAGTTTATCACGCGGCAAGCGTGTTCCTGCGAAAACACATCCCATCCGACGCATAGGCGTGTCACAGTGCCAAGCCGCAGGGGGTTGTGCGCCCGATGCCCTAGCCGTTTCGGAAGCTGGCGCCGACGAAGCTCAGCGCTTCGGGCAAACCGCTGCGCCAATAGGCCCAGTCATGGCCGCCCTCCCGTGCGATGAAGCGGTGCTCCACGCCAAGCTTTTGAAGCTTCAAATGGAGCTCGGAGTTGCCAGCGAAGAAATCGTCACTCGAACCGCAATCCATATAGAGCGCTGTCTTGCCGATTTGCTCGGCAGGGATCGTCTCGACCAGATCGAGCACGCTGTTGTCGTGATAGGCGGCATTCAAACGGCCCTTGCCGGCAAGCCCCAGCCCCCAGGCTTTGCCATAGCGACGATCGTATCCCGACTGGTCCATCTCGACGACCTGACCGTCTGTTCGAAAGGCCGCGCTCAGCGCCGCAGCGGCGGAGAACATCTCAGGCCGTTTGAATGAGAAGGCGATGGCCGCATAGCCGCCCATGGAAAGGCCGAGAATCCCGCGCCCTTCCTTCTCCGGCACCGTCCGGTAGGTGTGGTCGATGTAGGTTACGAACTCCTGAAGGAACATGTCCTGCCAGCGGTAACCGCCGTCAGCGTCGTTCATGTAGTAGGTGTTGAATCTGTTCTCCTTGTCCCGGCGCCCTTCCGGCGTGACTGCGATGAAGGCCGGCACCTCCCCGCTTTCGATCATCCGGTCGAACACCCGGTCGGCTCCGCCGAAACGATACCAGTCGGTATTTTTGCCTTTGCCCCCGCCATGCATGAGATAGATGACGGGGTAGGAGCGGTTCCCGGCCTCGTATTTCGGCGGGAGATAGACGGTATATTCGACATCCTTGCCGAGAATCCTGCTGGGCATCTTTTGCCCTTCGAGCACCGTGCCCGCGTTCGCCGCCCAGGAATTGGCCAAGGAAACGAGCGCGAGAAAGCCGGCAAGAACGGTCGTTTTGAACATCGAGTTCCTCCTGTCTGCAGGCTTGGCAAATAGGCGGAAGGAAGTCGTTGTCAAACAAAGCCCCTCACCCGAAAGCGAGGGACATTGACCGCAAGCCATGAAAGCGGCGGTGCGAGCCGCGCTATCTTGAGTCGTGAAAGATGATGCCGACAGTGTGGCGCAGGCCTGACCTGACACGGCTGACGCCATGGCGCAGGTTGACGCGATAATTGCCCTTCGTGCCTTGAACCGGCCGGTTGTGAACGGCAAAAGCCACGGCATCACCTTGGCGGAGGGGAACGACCTCGACCCGGCTTTGCATGCGCGGACGCTGCTCCGTCAGCACGAATTCACCGCCCGTGAAATCCTTTCCCGGTTCGGAAAGAAGGATCGCGACCTGTATCGGAAAGGCAAGATCACCATAGAGGTCCTGGTGCAGGCAATTGAAATCGCCGGGCACATATTGCAGCAGCAGCGGTGTTGGCCGTGTCTGGCCCGCATCGTGGCACTGCCTCAGGAATTCCCGGTGCTCCGCCGGATATCTCGTCTCGATCCCCATGCGACCGTTCCATTGGTTGGCAACGTCGGCGAGGCGCGGATAGAGCGCAGTGCGAAGACCGCCAAGCAGATCCGGCAACGGATACTTGAAGTAGCGATATTCCCCCTTGCCGAAACCGTGCCTGGCCATGTGGATATGGCTGCGGAAATGCTGCTCGTCCTTGTAGAGCGCCGAAATCCGTCGGCAGTCGTCCGCCGACAGAAGCTTTTCCATGACCGCGCAGCCATAGCCGTTCAACGCGTCCGAAATCGCCTGCCAATCGTAAGCTGCGACATGCGTCTCCACAGCCTGTTCGGTCCGATCTGCAATAGCCATTGAAATGCGCGGATTCATAGCATCGCCTCCTTGGCGATCAGCGTGCGCTTGCGCTCTATGCCCCAACGGTAGCCGGCGAGTTCACCGCTGCTGCGCACGACACGGTGGCATGGAATGGCCAAAGCGATGACATTGGCGGCGCAGGCGTTGGCAACGGCGCGCGCGGATGTCGGTGCGCCAACGCGGACCGCCAGCTCGGCGTAAGTGATCGTCGTCCCCGCCGGGATCGCGCGAAGCGCCTGCCAGACACGGCGCTGGAGTGTTGTCCCGCGAAGGGCAAGCGGGAGATCCATTCCCTCGCCAGGGTTATCGATGAAGCGAAGGACCTTCGCCAGCTCGGTGCGAAGTCCGGCTTCGTTCCGGTTCAATGCACGGCCAGGAAAACGATCCGCAAGATCTCGCTCCAGTTGCTCCGCGTCAGCACCGATCAGGATCGCACAAACACCGCCGACGCTGCGCGCGATCAGAACACAGCCCAACTCTGCTTGTGCAACGCCATACTCCACGGTTGTGCGGTTAGCGACGTCGACGGCTTGCCGCGGTCGCGGGGTGTGCGTCCGGTTGTCGATGAGGTTCATGAGACTAACTCCTTGTTCCGTTCCGTTCCGTTCTCTTCACCGACCCTAGAGATGCGTCGCCTTGGCCGAACTCCGCTCCTTGCTTTCAAATCGAAAAGACTTGTCTCCTGCAGCGCCGCCCGCATCACATCGATGGTCCCTTAACGTGCACGCCGGAAGGTCAGGTTGATGCGCATGCGGCCAAGGGTCTCGTGTTCGCCGTCCTTCAACTCTGTGACCCCGTGATAGAATAGGCGCGACCGCCCACCCCAGATGACGACATCGCCATGACGCAGCGCGTATTTGCGGATCGGGTCGGTGCGGTTTGGTCCGCCAAACTGGAATGTGGCGGGGAGCCCGAGCGAAACCGAAACGATGGGGTGCGAGAAATCGCGCTCGTCCTTGTCCTGATGAAGCGAAAGCCGTGCGCCCGGTTCGTACCGGTTGATCAGGCAGGCATCGGGTCTGAAATCCGGATAGCCTGCTTCGGTCGCCGCCGCGATGGCAAGGTCGAGGAAGGACGATGGCAGCGGCGGCCACGGCTTGCCGCTCTCCGGGTCCAGCCGGTCGTAGCGGTACCCGCTCCGGTCCGTGACCCATCCGGCCGCCCCGCAATTGGTCATCGCAACCGACATCGTGTAGCCGCCCGGTGTCACCATGTGCCGGAACGGTGCCTCAGCAATGACCGAACGCAGTCCCGGCAGGATTTGCCCCTCAAGCGACAGCGCAAAGCCGCGAAGCAGCGTCGCGCCTTCGGCCATGCTCTCGCGTGACGGTTCGACGGCAAGCTTGGCGAATAGGTCAGTCATGGCGTCTTTCCGGAGAGAAAATTGGTGATGTCGGGATGAAGGACAGGGCGGTAACCGGCCCGAAGAACCCTGACGGTCGAAGGCGGCGTCAGAATTCCCTCAGCGATGATGCCCATTTCCGGGCTCAGGTAACCCGCCTCGGTCCAGCGGAAACAGCGCCCGGATGCGAGCGTGAAGGCAAAGCCGGATGCCACCACCATCGTCCCGTCTGGTAGATCCCTGACTGGCGACGGCAACGGATGGATGCGCTTCTGTCCGCGTAGAACTCGTTCGCTATGGAGCACCGCATCGAGTTCGCCCGCCGAAGGCGACGCCATCAAGCCGCCAGTCCAGGCGACTCTGAAGACTAGAGCGGCCTCCCGTCTGCAGAAGAAGCACGGGCGGTGCCCCGCCGCCAGCGCCACGGCCTCGTCGAGGAAGAAAAGCTCGGTCCAGCTTCGGCCGGCCATGACGTCGCGCCGGCGATCCCCGTATTCGCAGGTGCAGATCAGCCACGCCTTGGACGTCCACCGCCGCCGCAATAGGGTTTTCGTCTCGGGGTCGTGGATGATGCCGCGGTTGCCGGTGAACAGGCCGCGCTGCGCGATAGCGATAATGTCGCCGAATGGCGTCACGCGATTCTGGAGGGGCTGGCGAACGCTATTCATACAGGCGGATCTCCCCGGGCCGCATTACGTCGGAAATGATATCATCGAACGGGCGGGCGATATGCAGCCCGACGCACCGCTTCGTCGCCGTGAAGATAACCATTTGGGCGCGACACCGCGCGGCGGCACCCATTAAGCGGCTCCACGGGCCGCCTCGCGGTCGAGCAAGGCGCGCTTGCGTTCGACGCCCCAGGCATAACCCGACAGCGCTCCATCATTCCGCACCACCCGATGGCACGGGATGACAACGGCGAGGCTATTCGCCGCGCATGCGCCAGCGACGGCACGAACCGCCTTCGGCTGCCCGATGCGACGGGCAATTTCCGCGTAGGACACCGTCCTGCCGACCGGAATTTCCTGCAGGGCCTGCCAGACCCGCTGCTGGAATGCTGTCCCGCGAACATCGAACGGTAGGTCGAGGCCGATGCCCGGGGCTTCGACGAAGCCGACCACCTGTGCGACAAGCGCCTCGTAGTCGGCATCGGCGCCAATCAGCTCCGCCTTCGGAAAACGGTCCTGAAGGTCGCGCACAAGCGCCTCCGGATCGTCTCCGAGCAGGATGGACGCGACACCTTTCCGGCTTGATGCGACGAGGATCGCGCCGAGCGACGTCTGGCCGACGGCAAATCGGATTTCCTCATCCGCGCCGCCTGCGCGGTAGCGTGCCGGCGTCATGCCGAGAATATCAGTCGAGTTCTCGTAGAAACGACCGCTCGAGTTGAAGCCCGCTTCATAGATCGCCTCCGTTAGGCTGTTGCCCGCTTCCAGCCCACGACGAACCTTGGCAGCTCGATGAGCAGCCGCATAGTCCTTTGGCGTCAAGCCGATCGCTGCCTTGAACAGCCGATGGAAATAGCTCTGGCTCTTGCCGACGGCAGCGGCCAGATCGCCCAAGGCCAGCTCTTCATCGCTGTCTTCGATCAGCCGGCAAGCCCTAACGACGATGGCAGCGTTTGCCTCATCGCTGGATGGGCCGTCCGGGTTGCACCGCCGACACGGGCGAAAGCCCGTCGCCTTCGCGCCTTCAAGCGTGTCGTGCAATTGGACATTCTTGGGATTGGCGATGCGTGAAGGGCATGAGGGGCGGCAATAGACGCCGGTGGTCGTGACCGAATACCAGAAATGCCCGTCGGAAGCCTTGTCGCGGCTGACGATGGCGACCCAGCGCGGGTCGCGCGCGACTGGGACCCTGGTCGCGGCAGCTGCGGTTGGGAATGTCGTCGCCATATTCATCGTCGGACGCTCCTCATTCCGGTCGCGCCTGGGAGGTATCCGGGTCGCGGCCTTCAAGCTCAAGATTGACCACCACTCGGGCGATCTGCTGCTCCAAGAAGCTTCGCCAAAAAGGCTGGGCCACGCCACCCGTTTCCTGTGCGTGGCGTGGCACCCGATCGATCAGGCCGCTTTCATCAATCCGAGTTGCGTCAGGGCCGCAACCCCGTCGTCGAGACCGCCTCGACGATCTTGCCGTTGATGACCTTCAGAACCGTCGTCCCCGTGAAGCGCATCTTGCGGCCACTTCCTGCCGGCAGACTGCCGGCCAGGAAGTCGTCGAAGGCAGCGCCGGTATGGGTGCCGCCGCCTTCCCATTGGCCGACGACATAGTCGCCTTCGGCGATGAGGTCGGCCGTGCCCCAGAAGTTCAGATCCGGGAACGCGGCACGGAAATCGGTCATGAAGGCTTTGATATCATCATGGCCGCGGCGCGGTTCATGCAGGGAATATTTCAACAGCATGTCTGCAGACGCGATCTCGTTGACGATGGAAAGATCTACGTCGCGACCCCAAAACTCTGTGAACCATCTGCTGACCACCGCCTTGTTGTCTTCTTCCTTGCTCATTGGCTTTCTCCTCGAACTGACACAGGCTCGACCGTCGATAACGCCGGTTGCCTGCGCATAAAGGTAGCCTGAGCTACGGCGCCCAAAACTCCGGTTCTTACCCTCCAATCGAAACCAGTTCGCAATTCCGAGCGCCGGCTCAGCCCCGCGCGATCAGACGAACGCTGTGGTCGTCCCGAAGCGCAATCAATTGCGAAGACGGCGGCAGGCTGTAGACGTCATGCTTTCCGAATTCTCTGGGGTAGTAGTCATAGCCCGGCGGCGGTTCCGGTGTTTCACGAGGATCCACCGGGCTTTGGCCCGTCAGCTCGGTGACCGGATCGAGGATCGCCCCGATCAGGCGGCGGGTATAGGGATGCTGTGGTTCGCTGAAGACCCGGTCCCAGCTGCCGGTCTCGACGATCTGGCCGAAATACATCACCGCCACGCGGTCGCTCATATGTTCGACCACGCTCAGGTCATGGCTGATCATGATGTAGGACAGATCCAGCCGCTCCTTGAGTTCCAGCAGCAGGTTGATGATCTGGGCGCGGATCGAGACGTCGAGCGCCGACACCGGCTCGTCCAGCACCACGACCTTAGGGTTGAGGATCAAAGCGCGTGCAATGCCGATGCGCTGGCGCTGGCCGCCGGAAAATTCGTGCGGGAAACGCCCCGCCTGCTCCGGTTTCAATCCGACCAACTGCATCATCTCTTCGATGCGTCGCGCGATCTCCTTGCGGTCGGAAATCCCGTGCAATCTGAGCGGTGCTGCCAGCGACGTGTAGATCGTCTGACGGGGGTTGAGCGACGCGTACGGGTCCTGAAACACCATCTGCGCCATGCCGGCACGCTCGAGCCGGGAGGGCCGCGCCTTGCCGGTGATCGATCGGCCTTCGAAATAGATCTCGCCCGCGGTCGGCTCCTGAAGTCCGAGGATCGAAAGCGCAAGCGTCGACTTTCCGCAACCGGATTCGCCGACGATCGACAGGCATTCGCTCCGGTTCAACGTCAGGCTCAGGTCGTTGACCGCGCGCAGAGTGCGCTTCGAGCGGCCGAAGACGCCGTTGCGCACCGGGAAATGCACGCTCAGGCCGTCGACTCTGACCAGTGGTTCGTTGTTATCACTCATGGTTGAAACACTTCACGAAGCCATCATGGCTGAGGCCGGTTGGCGGTGGAATTTCGGCGCTGCAGATGGACGTCGCCCTGTGGCAACGCGGCTGAAAGCGACAGCCCGGCGGAAAACTGGCGATGGAGGGAACCGTGCCTTCGATCTCCTGAAGGCGCTTGCGCCCTTCCAGCCGGCGCGAGCCCAGATGCGGCAGCGATCGCAACAGGCCGTCGGTATAAGGATGGGCCGGATGGAGGAACAGGTCGGCGACCGGCCTCTCCTCGACCAGGCGCCCGGCATACATGATGCCGACCCGGTTGCACATATTGGCAATCACGCCCAGATCGTGGCTGATCATCAGCACTGATGTGCCGCGTGCAGCGCAAAGCTCCTTCACGAGTTTGAGGATCTCCGCCTGCACCGTCACGTCGAGCGCCGTCGTCGGCTCGTCGGCGATCAGCAGGTCCGGATTGCAGGCGAGCGCGATGGCGATCATCACCCGCTGCCGCATGCCGCCGGACATCTGGTGCGGATAGTTCTTCACCCGCTCCTCCGGCGCCGGAACCTGCACGTTGCCGAGTGCCTCGATCGCCAGCTTCTCGGCTTCCTTCCAGGTCGCACCCTTGTGCAGGACAAACATCTCGGCGATCTGCCGGCCGACCGGAGACAACGGGTTGAGCGCGGTCATCGGTTCCTGGAAAATCATGGCGATGCGCTCGCCCCGAAGCCGCCGAAGCTCGCGTTTCGAAAGCTCCCTCAAGTCCCGGCCATTGAATTTCAGCGAACCGCCGGTGACGGCGAGCGGCGCGCGCAGCAGGCCGATGATCGAAAGCGCGGTAATGCTCTTGCCGCAGCCCGATTCACCCACGAGGCCATACGCTTCTCCGCGCCCAATCGAAAAGGATACGTTGTCGACGACGTTGTGACTGACCCTGCCCGATACAATATCGAGGCGAAGGTCGCTGACCTCCAGCAAGTTCTCGGTCATAGCTGCCGCGCCCTCATATGCGGGTCCAGCCAATCGCGTAGACCGTCGCCGAAAAGATTGAGACCGAGAACCGTGACGAAGATCGCCAGCCCCGGAAAGATCGCCGCCCAGGGTGCGATGACGATGAGTTCGCGCGCATCCGTCAGCATGTTGCCCCAGCTCGGGAACGGCGGCTTGATGCCCAACCCGAGATAGGAGAGTGCCGCTTCCGCAAGGATCGCATCGCCCATGCCCAGCGTTCCGATCACCAGGATCGGGCCGATCATGTTGGGCAGGATCTGCGTGATCATGATGCGGATGTCGCCATAGCCGAGCGTCTTGGCCGCCTGGACATAGCCCTGCTTCTTCAGTGACAGCGCCGAGCTTCGCGCGATGCGACAGGTCCATGACCAGTTGGTGAGCCCCAGCGCGATCAGCAGGCTGGAAAGGCCAGGCCCAAGGATCGCCATGATGGCGAGCGCGAAGATCAGGCTCGGGATTGCCAGCATCAGGTTGGTGAGCCCGGTGACGAAATCGTCCCACCAGCCGCCGAAATAGCCGGCCGAAATGCCGAGCGCCAGGCCGATTAGCGTGTTGATGACCTGCGAGCCGATGCCGACGGCAAGCGAAATGCGGGCGCCATAGAGAATGCGGCTGAGAACGTCACGCCCTTGCGCGTCGGTGCCGAACCAGAACTGCGCGTCCGGCGGCAGTTCCGCGTTCATCAGGTCGGCGTCGAGCACGGGATCGGTCGGTGCCAACCAGGGCGCGAGCAGCGCCGCTGAGATGATGACGAGACAGAGGACGCCCCCGATGAGGAGATTGAGCCGTATTCTCATGGATCTATCCGTGGCTGATGCGCGGATCGATGACCGCGTAAAGAATATCGACGATGGTGTTGATGAGTAGGAACCAGAGAACGATGACGAGGATCGCACCCTGAACCACCGGGATGTCGCGCAGGCTGACGCTGTCGACCAGCAGAGAGCCCAGCCCCGGCCAGGAGAACAGTTTTTCGACCACCACCGCCTGACCCATCATCGAACCGAACTGCAGGCCGATGGTGGTGATGATCAGCACAAGCACGTTGCGAACGACATGCCAGGTGACGAGGCGAAAGCCGTTCATGCCTTTGGCACGGGCGGTGCGGATGAAATCGGCGTTCATCACGTCGAGGACGGCGGCGCGCGTCGTTCGCGCCAGGAGTGCCATCGGCGCCACGCCGAGCGTCAATGCCGGCAGGATCAGGTTCATCGGCCCGCCGTCACCGTAGCCGAAGCTCGGCAACCAGCCGAGCGTCAGCGCGAACAGATACATGCCGAGCAGCCCGAGCCAGAACTGCGGCAGGGACAGGCCGGAGACCGCCCCGATCATCGTCAGCGTGTCGATGATGCTGCCGGGCTTCAAGGCGGCGATGAAACCGAGCGGCACCCCGACGAACATCGCGATTGCCATCGCCGCGAATGCGAGCTTCAAGGTCGGCCCCATGCGCTCGCCGATCAGATGGGCCACCGGCTGGCGGCTGCGGAACGATGTTCCGAGATCGAACCTTGCGAGATCGGAGAGATAGGCGCCGAACCGCACATAGAGCGGTTGGTCGAGACCGAACTCGCGCGTCATCTTTTCGACGATCTTCGGATCGCCGCCGCCCTTGCCATTGGCTGTCAGGCTGGTGGCGATGCTGCCCGGCACCACGCTGAAGATCACGAAGATCAACAGCGATATCGCGATGACTGTCGGGATCACCTGCAAGATGCGGCGCACGACGAACTGAAGCATTCATTTCCTCCCTCGCGGCGCCCATCAACGGATGCGCGGGCGATAGTCCTCCGGCACATGCCACCGAGCGATAGGCCACTCGGAGCAGATCATTCCGGCGGGTTGCCGCATCGTAAGCATTGACTTACGTTATCGGCAGCATAGGTGCCAGATACCAGTGGAAAGGCCCCCGATACCGCGACGACGATATCGGGGCGCCTCCATCAACGTCCGGCTGGGACGGTTTCGTCCACCCAGAGCTTTTCATAGGACTGGATCGCCAGCTCAGCGGAGTTTGGCTGCAGCCCATGCAGCCATGGCTGGTAGGCCATCACAGCCTTGTTGTAGTTGAAGAACCAGACCGGCGCTTCTTCCTGAACGAGGTTGTTGGCCTTGCGCAGCAGCTCGTTCTTTTCCTCGTCAGTCTTGGCAACCTTGGCGGCTTCGAACAGCTTGTCGAAGTCCGCATTTGCGAACTTCTGATAGTTGCACGCAGCCTGCGAAGTCTTGGAGTAGAAGCACTGCATCGCCGTCAGGGCGTCCGGGCCGCTTTCCGACGACCACATGAAGGACTGGAAATCGCCTGATGGCACGACTTCGGAAAGCACCGAAGCCTCGACCGGTTTTGCCTTCACCCGGATACCGACTTTTTCCAGCATCGGGATGATCGCCTCGACGATCGTCAGGCCCCAGCTTTCGTTCTGCGTCGCCGTCAGTTCGACATCGAAGCCATCGGCATAACCGGCCTCAGCCAGCAGCGCCTTTGCCTTTTCCGGGTCGTAGGCGTAGGGCTGGGCATCCTTGTCATAGGCCGGCGACGATGTCGGCAGCCAGCCGCTCGCCCGGTAGGCCTTGTCTTTCGCCAGCCGCTTGATGATCAGGTCGGCGTTGATGGCGTAGTTGAAAGCCTGACGAACGCGCTTGTCCTTGAACGGTTCGAAATCGAGGTTGAAGCCGACATAGCGCGTATAGACTTCTGCGACTTCGAGAAGGCCCTTGGACAGTTCCGGATCGGCCTGATAGGCGACGTATTGCGATGGCCCGAGGACGGAGACGTCGATCTCCTTGTTGCGGAAGGCGACATCGCGCGCCGAAGCATCCCCCATGATCAGGATATTGATCTTGTCGGCGTAGGTCTTGTCCTTGTCATAGTACTTTTCCCACTTCTCGACCGTCAGGCGCGAGCCGGGCACATATTCGGCAAACTTGTAGGGCCCGAGGCCGATCGGGTGGCTTGCGAAACCTTCCTTGTCGGCTTCGCCGGCGGGGTAGATCGCCGTGTTGTTGCGCATGAACAGGAACGCCGGATCGACCGGATCCGTCAGCGTCACTTCCAGCGTGAAATCATCGACCTTCTTCAGGCCCGAAATCGCCTCGGCCTTGCCGGCCATGTAGTCGGCGCCGCCCTTGATGTTGGCGATGTAGCGCGAGGGCGGATAGGCCTTGGCCGGATCGGCCATGCGGGTGAAGCTCGAGATGATGTCGTCGGCCGTCATCTGCTTGCCGTTGTGGAAATAGGCGTCCTGCCGCAGCTTGTAGGTATAGACCAGCTTGTCGGCGGAGACGTCGACGTCGGTCGCAAGCGCCAGCACCGGAACGTTCTTGTCCGCGTCCCAATCATAAAGGGTGCGATGGATCGCCTTGGCGTAGAACTCGTCCTGCGTCTGCGGCGACGCCTGGATGTCGAGCGTCGAGAAGCTGTCCCCATAGGGCGCCACGAAGTTGACCGTTCCGCCGGCCCGCGGCGTGTCGGCCGCCTGCACCGACGCCACCCCCGCCAGCAACGCTGCGGTCAATGTCGAAAGCAATGCTATTTTCTTCATCATTCCCATATCCTCCCCACTTGTTGTTCTGCGTATGGATGAACAAAACCGCGATCTCATCCGACCTCCCGGATCGGTTGAGATGCATTGAGTCGCTCTTGCGGCTCCCTCTCGCCCTTCGTCAGGCGTTCTGTCGCTCGAAGACCACCTCGCCGCCCCGGATTGCCAGGGTGCAGCGCGTGTCGTTGAGGATGTCTTCGGGGCTCGCCGTCAGCATGTTCCTGGAGAACACCGCGATATCGGCAAGCTGTCCCGGGACCAGTCGTCCCTTGACGGTTTCGAGCTTCTGCGAGAACGCGCCGTATTCGGTGTAGACCTGCAGCGCCTCTTCGATGGAGACCCGCTCGTCAGCGTCCATCACCGTGCCCTTGGCGGTCTTGCGCGTCAGCATGCTGTAGATATTGGGGAACGGGTTGGGATGACAGACCGGCGCATCGCTGCCGGTCGCAGGCTTCAGCCCCAGGTCCTTCCAGGTCTTCAATGGATAGCTCGACAGCGCCCGCTCCTCGCCGAGCACCGAGACGTAAGCGTCGCCGAAATCGTAGATGAACACCTGTTGCGGACACGGATATATCCCGGCCTTCACCATGCGCTGGTGCTGCGCGTCGCTGGAGAAGCCACAATGCTCGATCCGGTGACGGCGATCCGCATCCGGGATCGCCTCAAGTGCCTTCTCGTAGGCGGTGATCAGCTGACCGATCGCAGCATCGCCGATCGCATGGCAGGCCAGTTGATATCCCTTGGTATGCGCGTCGAGTACGAGCGCCTCAAGTTCCACATCCGAAAGGATCTGGACGCCGGTATTGTTGTCATCGCCGAGATAGGGGCTGCTCATCCAGGCGGTGCGGCCACCGGCCGAGCCATCGAGGAAGATCTTGACGGCGCCGACTTTCAGCATGTCGTCGCCGACACCCGAAACGAGACCGGCCTCGTAACTCTGCGGCACGATCGAAACGTTGGGATCGCCGAGAAGAACGAGCCAGGTGCGCACTGGCAGCCTGTTGTTCAGCTTCGCCAGATTATAGGCCCTGATCTCGTCGAAGCCTGCGACCTGACCGACGGCCGCGTCCATGATGCTGGTAATGCCGTAGGATAGAAGCAGATTTCCGGCGCTTTCGATCGCATCGATCATGTCGTCGGTCGAGGCTTTCGGGATCGCCGCACGAACCAGCCCTTGCGCATTTTCCGCGACCAGGCCCGTCAGGACGCCTGCGACCTGTTCGATCAGGCCGCCTTCCGGCACGGTAGTCTTCTCGTCGACGCCGGCAAGGCGGAATGCTTCCGAATTGAAGATCGACACATGCCCGCAGGCGCGCACCACCATGACGGGATGGTGCGGCGCAACCGCATCGAGTTCCGCGCGAAGCGGATGGCGACCGGTGTCGAGCTTGGTCTGGTCATAACCCCGCGCCCGGATCCAGGTACCGGCCGGCGTGCTTTCGGCCTGATGTTTGATCGCGCCGAGCAGGCTTTCGAGAGTGGGGGCAGCCTGCGGCGTCGCGTCGACCCAATTCAACGTCAGGCCGACGGAGATCAGGTGCAGATGCGCATCGTTGAGACCGGGGGTCGCGAATTGCCCTTGAAGGTCGAGTAGCTGCGTGCCAGCGCCGCGATAGGTTTCCATTTCCTGCCTGGTGCCCGTCGCCAGGACCTTGCCCTGCCAGATTGCCAGGGCATCGACGACGCCCTCGGCCATACCGCACCAGATCACACCATTGTGCACGATCATGTCGGCGTGAAAACTCTGTCCCGCTGGCATCTAAGGCTCCTCCCCTCCGCCGTCACTGCAACTTAGAGTCAGGTTTGATGACAAACCGGCTCTCGGCACGACCCATGTCTCCCGCCCGCATCGGTTGCGTGCCGAAGCTGGATCGTTATCCATTCCGGTGCGGCGTTCCGATGGGCCACAAGTCGTGCAGTCGGGGATGCTAGAGAAAAGGAAAGCGGCCCGCCAATGCATAGAATTTCAGGCGCTATGAAATAATTGCATAACAGCCCTGGGTAGATCCGTTGAACGTCCTCAAGCCTGAAGGACCTGCGCCCCTCGGCCGCACCGGCGAAACACTTCGCTGTGGGGACCTTGAGAACGGTTCGTTGCGCGCGAACGTCGATGCTGAGACGGGAAAGTGTCCAGCGTGTCGTTTTGCATGCCAAGGCGGCATCACGCCTTTGCCGAACGACAGCGGCGCGCGTCAAAGATGACGCGCGCCGCTGTAATGTGCTTCAGTCGTGGTTACGAGCGCTTTTGCAGCGTCGCATAGACAACGTTGCGGTTCTCCCCGAACGTCACGTGCGACTCGAAGTTGGTGCCGTCGACGCTTTCGTTGACGATGCGCCACATGTCCGATTGCGAGCGCAACAGCAGCGCCCAGTTCATGAACGTCTCCATATAGCCGTCGACGCCGATGTCGGTCGCGAAATTGGCGAAGAGGAAGACGCCGTTGGGTTTCAGCATCTGCAGGCATCGGCGGGTGAGCTTCACTGCCACGTTGTGAGGCAGGTAGTCGTAAAGCCCCGCCGCATAGACGAAGTCGAACTTGCCGAGTTTGTGGGCCCGGGTGAGAATGCCACGGACGGAACCGTCGATCGCTTCAACGCTGGTTCCTCGAAAATCCCTGGTGATCGATCCGACACTGAGCGGGTCCTGGTCGAGCGCGACCCAGCGCTTTATCCGCCCTTCCTGCAGCGCAACCGACCGGTTTGCCTCGCGCAGATGCCCGGCGGCAATCGTCAGGATCTCTGCCTCCCCGTCGCGTGTCGCCGCGATCTCATCGACATGTTGGGTCAGCAGGTCCCGCCGTTCGCGCACAGCAACCGACGACGAAGCGTCCTTGGTATAGTCGTAAAGCGCCTTGCCCACCGGCGACGCCTTGGCGATCTCGCCGGCAACGCTTGGATGGCCGTAGATGAAGTCGAGCAGTTGGGCGTCGCCGGAATAACCCCGCGGCTTTTCGCTGGACCAGCGGGTAAAAGGGTCCTGCAGGAAAAACTCCGACACCGGATGCTTTTGTGCGATCGGAATCAGTTCCTGCCATACGCTCGGATGAAACTTCGCGCGCGTCTCGTGAAGTGCGGCCGCCAAGCGATGTATTATCTTCCTGGGGTCCAGTTCCTGGGCAAATTGCTGCTGTGCAATTTGGAGAATCAGGGCGAGTTCGGCTTTTCCTGTTGCAAACTGCTCATCATAAAACTCACTTCTTGACGAAGTGAACTCGGTTGCGATTGATTGGGGAGTAATAAGACTTTCGCCATCGAATACGATTTGAAGCTGGCTCACGCAAAACCCATCCGTTAATGCTTTGTTAACAATGTGGGCAAGAATGCGCGAACTGCGTCTCGAATTGCAAGTTTTTGTAGAGTATATGGTAAATACTGGCGGACAGTACCCATTTGGATACACCCCTGCACCGGCCGTCAGTCTCGGCTAATTTATCAAAATTTAATGGGCGTCTTCTACTATGTCGTTGAGGCCGCTTGTGCTTGTTGTGGTATCCAGTGAATGGCAAGCGTGGAGCGTCTGAAGCAACGTCCAGAGATGGAAAGACGAGACCAGATTTCCGTTGAGCGCGACGCAATTCCCCGGACCGGTGCATGAAGCAAACCTTGGCCGACGTCGTTGAGATAGATCTGCACAAGCAGCCACTCAGGCCGCTGCCGGCGGAGCTGCGCTTGCTCTATCGCCAGGAAGGTGAAACGACCCGCAGGGAAGCGACGAGAAAAGGGCTCTGGATCGCCGTCGCGGTCTATCTGCTGTTTTCGATTACCGACCTGCTGCTGATCTCGGATGTCGCCCGCTACACGATTGCCTCGCGCTTTGTCGTCGGCGCAGTTGCGCTTGCCGTTCTGGAAATCCAGGTCCACTTCAACGTCAAGACGGACTGGCTGGACAGGACCTGTTCGGGCGCGCTTGTTTTCGGTTATCTCGGCTGGCTCATTCCGGCAATGATGACCGCATACACGCAGGACATGTCCTACTACATGATCTTCGGTGCGATCTTCATGATGGGCGCCAACCTGTTCTTCATCTTCCAGTTCCGCCTTTCGGTGATCTCATCGAGCATCATCCTTGGCGCATTTTTCCTCGATCTCCTCTATTTCTCGCCGCAGAACCCGTCCTACCAGCTGGCGTTCGGCACGTTCTACGTCTCCTGTTTCGTGTTCACCTCCTACGTAAACTGGAAGCTCAACCGCGAACGCTACAAGGTCTTCCTCAATGCGTTCGAGGCGAGGGTCCAGCAGCGGGAGGCGACCGAGCGCGGCAAGGCGCTGCTCAGGCTCTCCAACACCGATTCCCTAACCGGTCTCGACAATCGTCGGGCGGTAGACCAGAAGCTGCGGGAATACTGGAGCGACTGGCAGAAGTTCGGCGACCGTTTCGCCGCGATCCTGATCGACGTCGACTTCTTCAAGAAATACAACGACTGCTATGGCCACCAGGAAGGTGACCGCTGCCTCATTCTCGTGGCCAACACGTTGAGGGAATCGATCGAGCAGTTCGACGCGTCCATCGGCCGATACGGCGGCGAGGAGTTCATCATTCTTGCGCGCATGGACACGCGCGAAGAGGCCGCCGATCTGGCCGACGCCATCTGCCGCACAGTGCAAGACCTTGCGCTGGTGCACGGGCAACGACGGGATGGCACGTCCATCGTCACGGTCAGCGTCGGTGCCGCGTTCACCAGGCATCAGACGGGCTCGAAGCTCGAACGGATCATCCACGAGGCGGACCGGGCGCTTTACGCAGCAAAGGCAAGCGGACGCAACTGCGCCAAGCTGTTTGATCCGAACGACCCGCAAACCAGCGACGAGAGCGAGAACATCGCGGCGCTGTTGAAGATAGCGACCGACCAGGATCTCGTCTCCCTCGTCTATCAGCCGATCAAGAATGTTGCGACAGGCCGCGTCGAGGCCGTCGAAGCGCTGATGCGGCTGAGAATGCTCGATGGGACCGCAGTTCCGCCCAGCCTTTTCATTCCCGTTGCCGAGCGTACCGGCGCCATCATCGACCTCGGACGCTGGGCGATCCGCACGGTCTGCCGCGAGCTTCTCGCCAACGATCATGTGCCTGTCGTCAGCGTCAATGTCTCGCCGATCCAGCTGAAGACGCCGGGCTTCGCCACATCGGTTGCCGCCATCCTTGGTGAAACGGGAGTGGCCGGCGGCCGGCTCGCTTTCGAAATTACCGAGGGCCTCGAGATGGAGATGCACTCGGACGTGCTGCGCTGCATCAGCGACCTCGAAACGCTGGGCATCCGGATCTGGCTCGATGATTTCGGCACCGGCTTTGCCGGCCTTTCCTGGCTCCGGCTGATCGATTTCGATACGGTCAAGATCGACCGCTCGTTCCTTCATGACTGCGGCACGCCAAGGGGCAAGGCGATGCTGAAGGATATCATCGGCCTGGTCCGGAACCGTGGCCACAAGATCCTGGTGGAAGGTGTCGAAACCGAGGAGCAAATGGCGCTGGTGCGAGAGTTCCGCATCGACCATGTTCAGGGTTTCCATGTCGGCCGCCCGGCTTCCGCCGCGAGCTATCGCACGGCGGCGGATACCGGATCGCGCCCGGCGAGCCTCGTCAGACCGGGATAAAGCATGTCGCCCGAAAGTGCGCAGCGGTTTCGGGACAACGACACGCAAAAGAACAAGAACGTAAAGTGCAGAAAGCGAACCCTAAGGATCGCGACGCGCTTTGCTGCATGTTTTTATCCTTAAATCGCATTCGATTTAAGGATAAAAACATGCAGCCATTCAAAGTGCTACAGCGACCTTACCGCGTCTAAAAGACGCGCGGCGCTATAGCGATCGCTTCGCTCGGCTGACCAAAAACCGTTTGCCTCCTCGTCGAAGCCGCAGGCACCACGCTCAAAACAGCGATTGCTGAGCAGGCTCCGGCGGACCGAGGCGCACGCCTTCGAGCTCCAGCATGCGGATCTTCGATGTCGAGCCGCCCGGAGCCGAGAAACCGCCAACCTTGCCGCCGGCGGCCAGCACCCGGTGGCAGGGAATGATCAGTGCCACCGGGTTCTTTGCCATCGCCTGGCCGACATCGCGCGCGGCTTCAGGGCCGACGCCGAGTTCCTTTGCCAGGGCACCATAGGTGGTGGTCTGTCCCCAGCCGAGCCTGCGCGCGGCAGCATAAATCTGCTTGAAGAATGGGTCCTGCCCTTCGAGGTCGAGCTGGATATCGGAGAAATCGACCTGTTCACCGTTGAAATAGCGTCGAACCGCGGCAACCGCTTCGGCAACTTCCGGCGTCGGCGTGCCCGGTTCGCCGGCAGCAAGCCGGCGCAGAAGCAAGCGCTCGGTATCCTCAGCCTTCTTGGTCGGCAGTTGGAAACGGGTGATGCCGACGCCGTTCCAGGCGATGCCGCAGAAGCCGGCAGCGGTTTCGAAGATAAGATAGTTGTGAACTGTCTGCGCCATCTCACCGTCCTCGCATTTTCATACTCGATGAAAATCGTGCGGAAGGCGGTCGAATTCAACCCGTTTCCTGCGCGCAGCCGTGGTCGCCAACAGATTGCGCGCCATGCCGGCGCCGGATAATCCTCCCGCAGATGGCCAAGGGCAGCAGCGCTATTTGGCTTCTATCATCTTCGCCCAGCTTGCAGCGCGCTCGGCGGACTCGATCAGCACCGCTTTCGGCGCTTTATACCATTCGTTCTCCGGCAGACCGCGCCGGTTGCGCACGAAGGCGATCGCCGCATCCAGCGTCGGAAACTCGGTCGGCAAGGTCAGGTGCAAAAACAGCGACACGACAATGACCGAACGCGAGCGTCCGCCGCGGCAGTTGATGAGAATGTTGCCCATCTCCCGGCGCGGATAGGACGGCTTTTCCGGCAGCACCTGCTCCAGTGCCGCACGCAGGATATAGTGAGCGGCCAGCATCAGCGTGTCGGGATTACCGCCACCATCGATCAATCCGATTTTGTAATAACGGATCTCGCCTGGGCCATAGACGCTGCCCTCGTGATCGGACACCAGCTGCGCCTGCCGGACGAAGTTGAAATCGAGATTGACGGCACAGTTGACGACGGTGGTGATGCCGTTCTGTCGGAGCAGATTGAGATCGCTCGTGCCCTCCTTGCCGGCGATGTAGATATCGACGCCATAAAGCGGGTGCTGTTGGTAGACGAGGCTGAGCTTGGCAAGTTCGGCAGACGGTTGCGCCTTCGTCTCGGGTTCCTGGCTGATGTTCAACATGCTGTCTCCGCTGTCTTTTCAGATTGCCGCTGAGGCAATGCGTTTGTCCGATATCGCCCGCGCGACGCGCTGCAACGTCGGATAGTTTCCGCCGGCGCCGGTGGCGATGTAGCCGGGGCACATGAAATCGGGCGCATCTGCGGGCACCTTGCCCAGGGTCAGCGGCTCGTATCGACCGCCTGCATTCTTGAGGATCAGCGTCGCAGCCGCCACATCCCAGGAATTGACGCCGAAGCCGGTCGCCGCATCCGCCCAGCCAGCCGCCACATGGGCGATGCTGAGAGCGGCACTGCCTGGCCTTCTAAGTGTGGAGAAAGTCTCGACCAGTTCGCCGAGATTGGCGAGCGCCGCCTCCCTGCCGTCGAGGCGAAAGTCCCGCGACACCGGATAGCCAGTAATCAGCGTTGCCCGGTTCTCGTTCTCGACCGCCTTCGAGGCAATAACCTCGCCATCGAGATAGGCGTGTTCGAGATCGGCGGAAAACATCAGGTCGGCGACCGGATCATAGACCACGCCGGCAACGACCTCTCCGCGTTCGACCGCGGCGATCGAAACGCACCAGAACGCCAGCCCGCTGGCAAAATTCGAGGTGCCGTCGATCGGGTCGACATACCACTGGATGTCGCCGTCGCCGACCTGCCCGCCCTCTTCGCCAAGCAGCGACGAATTCGGCTCCTCCGCAAAAATGAAATCGCGAATGGTGGCTTCCGCACGCTTGTCGTGGATCGTCACGACATCGTGCAGGTCTCGCTTGTAGTCGACGACCATGTCGGACCGGAACGCTTTCAACAGTGGATCGCGCACGGCATTGGCCGCGCCGCGGGCAATCTCGACGAGACGCTTCGACCGCTCCAGCCGTTGTTCGGTAACAGCCGCCGGCGAGGTCGCCGCGGGAAAGCGCTTTTCCATGTCGTACTGATCCATTCCTTATCGAGAAAGCGCCGGCGCGCCGCTACATGGCGCGCCGGCTTCGGTTTACTTGCTGTAGTTGACGCGCCAGAAATCCTGCCACTCCTCGCGTCGGTCAAAGTCCTCAAGACCGGTCGAGGAATTGTAGCCGAACAGGCGGTCGGCGACCGTCATCAGGCCGGACGGCTCGTCGGCCGGCATCTTGATGTCGATGTTGGTCGGCAGCTTGCCGTCCTTCATCTGCGGCGCGATGCCTTCTTCCGTCAGGATGTAGTGGATGAACAGCTTTGCCGCGTTCGGGCTCTGCGTCTTCGTCGCAATCAGGCCAAGCTTGACGTAGCTCCAGCCGACCCAGGGATTGAGATCCTTGCAGATGCCGAGCTTGTACCCCTTGCCCTCGTTGTCGCGGAATTTTGCCGACGAGAGCAGGCCGAAGAAGGGCTCCTTCTGGCCGGCAGCACCAACGGCTTCGGCCACTGGATCATCGCCATCGGTGACGAGCGGCGCGTTCTGCGCCAGTGCCTTGATCCAGGCGGCCGACGCGCTCTTCTCCTCGGTCGCAAGGTCCTTGCCGAAATGGCTCTTGTAGGCACCGGCAACCTTGTCGTCGGCGTGTTTCTCCATCTGGTTGAACCAGTCGGTATAGGTGCCCTTGGTCAGCGGATCGACGAGAGCAACCTTGCCTTTCCACTTCGGTTCCGTCAGCTCCCAGATATTGGCGACCGGGCATTTGTCGTAGGCTTCGGTGTTATAGGCCCAGACGTTGGCGTTGGTCGAAATCGCCAGCGGATTCTGGAACTCCGCCGGGATTTTCGCGATCATGTCGGCCGGCAGGTAGCTTTCGACGAACTCCTGCGGCAACAACTGCGCGAGTGCTGCCGGCGCGTCAGTGATCAAGGCGACATCGCCCTGAACGTTGCCCGCCTGGCTCTCGCGGATGATCATTTCCAACTGGCTGTTCGCCGACACTTTGACGCCCGTCGCCTTGATACCGTATTTGGCCGTAAAGCCTTCGGCCATCTCGACGATCTTGCCGGTGCTGTCATAGACGTTGATCGGCTTTTCCGTCTTGGCCGCGGCAATCAGCGCGTCGAGATCGAGGCCGTCGGCGGCATGGGCTTGCGCCGAAAGCAGGCCGGCCGCAACTGCGACCGCTGCCATCGTCATGTCACGCACTCTCTTTTTTTCCGTTTTCATCGCTTCCCCTCCCAAGGAAACAGCACTCGGTGATCGGCACCGCCCGTCGCGTCATTTTCGGTGGTTTATTCTCCAAAGGTCCTGCCAGGCCTCGCGCTTGTCGAGGTCGTCGCCGGCGGTCGCGGCATCGAAGGCCATCAATTGATCGAGATACTTCGCGACGCCCGAGGGTTCATCGGCCGGCAGGCCGATCGTCGAATTGCCGGAGATCTTTCCGTCTTCGATCTGGGGTGCAATGCCCTCTGCCGTCATCAGGTAACGGACAAACAGCTTGGCGGCATTCGGGCTCTTGGTCTGGCCCGCGATCAGGCCGAAGCCCGGATAGAGAAATCCGGAAAACGGCTCGACGCCGGCGCAGATACCGAGTTTAAGGCCCTTCGTGAGGTTGTCGCGATACTTGGCCGTCGAGGTGATGACGAAGAACGGCTCGGCTTGTCCCGGGGCGCCGGCGGCGTTGGCGACCGTTATCGAATCCGCCAGAAGCGGCCCGTTTTCTGCAAAGGCCTTGACCCAGGCAGCTGTGGCACTTTGGCCGTTCGTCTCCAGCTTCTTGCCGTAAAGGCTTTCATAGGCCCGCGCGACATCGGCGTCGCGATGCGTCTCGATCTGATTGAACCAGTCGGCATATAGCGGCTTGTCGAAGAGATCGAGCATCGCCAGCTTGCCGCGCCACTGCGGCTCGGTCAGCTGCCAGATGTTGGTCACGGGGCACTTGTCGTATTTCTCGGTGTTGTAGGTAAAGACGTGAGGGTCCGAGACAACAACAAGAGGATTGCGCTGCGCTTGCGGAATATCCTTGGCGAGATCCGGAGGCGTCCAGCTGGTGGCGATACCTTCCGGCAACAGCTGTCCGATTGCCGATGCCACGTCAGTCGCGACGCTCACGTCGCCGAGGATATTGCCGGCCTGGTGCTCGCGGATCATCAGCTCCACCTGCGTGGCTTCGTTGACCTTCTTGCCCGTCGCCTGCACGCCGTATTTTTCCGAGAACTCCTTGGCCGTATCGACGATCTTACCGGTGACGGCATAGACGGTGATCGGCGGCTCCTTCTTTGCCGCCTCGATCAGGGCGCCGAGGTTGAAGGCTTCTTCAGCCTTCGCCGGCCCACAGGTCAGTGTCATGGCAGCAAGGCTACCTGCGACCGCCCAGGCTAATGGGCGGTCGCGCAACGCGCTGCGTTTCATTTCCATCATGTCGTCACTCTCCCGGCTGAGCCATCACTTCTGGTAGTTCACCCGCCAGAAATCCTGCCAGGTTTCGCGCGCATCCCAGTCGTCGAGGCTCGTGTCCATCTGGTAGGGCAGAACCTGGTCGAGAACCTTGCCGATGCCCGAGGGTTCGTCAGCCGGAAGTGCCACATCGGTATTGGTCGACATCTTGCCATCGACCGCCTGCGGCGCGATGCCTTCCTCCGTCATGACGTAGTGGATGAAGAGCTTGGCGGCGTTCGGGCTGTTGGTGCCCTTGGTGATCAGGCCGACGCCCGGATACATCCACCCGAGCCATGGCTTCAGATCCGTGCAGAGCCCGAGCTTCATGCCCTTCTCCGCATTGTCGCGGAACTTTGCCGAACTCATCAGGCCCATGAACGGCTGCGACTGGCCCGGCGCTCCGACGGCATCGGCTGCCGCGGCGTCGGCATCGGTCAGCAGCGGCGCGTTGGCGGCAAGCGCCTTCACCCAGGCCGCCGTCGCGCTGCCATCGTCGAGTTCCAGGTCCTTGCCGTAGAGCTCCTTGTAGGCGGCGGCGACCTTGTCGTCGCCGTGCTTTGCCATCTGGTTGAACCAGTCGACATAGGACGCCTTGCCGAGCGGGTCCTGCATGGCGACCTTGCCCTTCCACTCCGGGCCGGTCAGCTGCCAGATGTTGGTCACCGGGCACTTGTCGTAAAGCTCGGTGTTGTAGGCCCAGACGTTCGCGCTGGTCACGACCGTCAGCGGGCTCTGGTACTGCTGCGGGATCTTCGACGCCATGTCCGGCGGCAGCCAGCTCTCGGCAAAGCCCTGCGGGATCAGCTGCGCCATCGCTGCCGGTGCATCGCTGATGATCGAGACGTCGCCCTGGATATTGTTGGCGCGCGCCTCGCGGATGATCATTTCCAACTGCGCCGTCGCCTTGACCTTGGAGCCTTCGGCGGCGACGCCGTACTTGGTCGAAAAGGCCTTGGCCATCTCGACGATCTTGCCGGTGCTGTCATAGACTGTAATCGGCGCTTCCTTCTTGGCCGCCTCGATGAGGGCGTTGAGGTCGAAGGCGTCCTCAGCCATCGCCTGACCGGTCAAAAGCCAGGCAAATCCCGTGGTCCACAACAGGCAGCGCCTTTTATAGTCTGCCCTTCCATTTTTCCGAAAATGCATCGACTGCTCCTCCTCAGTAAGCGGTGTTCGTCTTTCGGTTGATGCGATCAGTGATCTCGTCAGTTGAGCTTCGCGTTGCGCAGCAGCTTGTCGGCTTCGGCAATGCGCTGGCCGTCCTTGTCGAAAACGTGCAGCGCCTCCGGCGGCGCAAAGAAGCGGACCTTTTCGCCCAGCTCCAGTCGCGGCAGCGCGTGCGTCGTCAGGAACAGCGTGTGGCTGTCGCTCTTCAGCTCCAGGATCCAGCTGCCGCCGGTCGGCAGGATGCCGGTGACCACCATCTTGCCGCTGAAGCTGCCCTGCGGAATGTCCTCCTTCTTCGTGGCATAGCTCAGCGCTTCCGGGCGGATGCCGACGGAGCCGATGCCGCGCAGGCTCGGATAACGGCTCGCCAGGTAAGCTTCCGCCTCCTTGGCGACGTCGGACGTACCTTTCTTGTCGAAGGACAGGATGTTGATCGGCGGGCTGCCGACGAATTCGGCGACAAAGCGGTTGGCCGGGCGGTCATAGATGTCGTTCGGCGTGCCCATCTGCTGCAGCGTGCCTTCGTTCATGACGGCGATCGTCGTTGCCAGCGTCATCGCTTCCCACTGGTCGTGGGTGACGAAGACGATCGTCGTCTTGAATTCCTTGTGCAGGCGCTTGAGTTCGGCGCGCATTTCAAGCCGCAGCCGCGCATCAAGGTTCGACAGCGGCTCGTCGAGAAGCAGCACGCCGGGATTGACCGCGAGCATGCGGGCAAGTGCCACGCGCTGCTGCTGGCCACCCGAAAGCTGCGACGGATAGCGGTCGCGGTACTTGGCGATGTCGAGCGCCTGCATGACCTTTTCGACACGGGCCTCGCGTTCCGCCTTCGGCAGCTTGCGCAGCCGCAGACCAAAGTCGGTGTTGCGCTCTATGGTCAGATGCGGCCAGAGCGCGTAGCTCTGAAACACCAGGCCCATTTCGCGCTTTTCCGGTGGCACGAAGACGCCGTCAAAGATCGAATCGACCACCCGGTCACCGATGCGGATCTCGCCGCCCGACAGGTTTTCCAGCCCCGCGATCATCCGCAATGTCGTCGTCTTGCCGCAACCCGATGGGCCGAGCAGGCACATGAACTCGCCGTCGCGGATTTCCAGATCGAGGTTGGAGACGGCATTGGCGGAATTGACGCCATAATTCTTCTGGGCGCCGCGCAGATTGATAGTGGGCATCAGCTTCCGAGTCCTTCTGCAAGATTGGTCTTGGTCAGCTTCTGGGCTGCCAGAGTTCCGAGATAGGCGATGGCGGCGATGATCAGCACGACCGCGTTTGCCGCCTGGGTGTAGTGGTAGTCGACGAGCCGCAGCGAATAGGTCGTGAGAACGTCGGTGCTGGGCACGGCGAGGATGACGAACAGGCTGAGGCCCTTGATGCCGGAGATGAACGGCAGCAGCACACCGGTGACGAGCGAGCCCTTCTGGATCGGGATGACGATCGACATCATGCGGCGGAACCAGCCGGCACCGGCGATCTGGGCCGCCTCTTCCGGATCCTTGCCGAGCTGGGTCATGGCCGAGATCCCTGCCCGCGAGGCGTATGGCATCTGGTCTGCCATCAGCGCCAGCACCAGGATGGTGACGGTGCCGTAAAGTGCCGGCATCGGGCCTCTCGGAACCGCAAAGAGCGAGAGATAGGCGGCAGCAAAGGCAATGCCCGGCACCAGATAGGGCAGGAACGTTACCTGCCGCAGATAGACCGACAGAGCTCTGACCGGCGTGCGGATGACGACGTAACCGACGAGCAGGCCGAGAATGCCCGAGGCGATCGAGGCGAGGCCGACGATCATCAGCGTGTTCTTGGCCGCCGCCCAGAGATCGGGGCTCAAGAGCACGCCGGTCTGCAGTGCTACAGTATGCAGATCCTGGCCGATCCAGTAGTCGAGCGTGAAGTTGTCGAGGGTGAACTGTGCCGGCAGCTTCATGACCGTCGACAGGAACAGGGTCAGCAGCGGCAGGCCGACGCTCAGCATGAAGATCGTCGCGGCGAAACCCGTTGCCGGAAGCCTGAGCTTGCCGAGCCGGCTTTGCCGGTTCATCGAGCCCTTGGAACCGATGGTGACGAAGCGCCGCGCTTCACGCACCAGCCGCGCATCGATCATCAGAGTGATGATGCCGATCAGCATGATGGAGGCGGCAACGACACCGGCAACACCGGTCTGTCGGGAAGCAATGCTGCGGAAGAGCGAGGTGGAAAGCACCTCGAATTTGACCGGCAGGCCGAGAACGTAGGGCACGCCGAACTCGCCGAGACATTTTGCAAAGATCAGGATCATCGACGACATAAGCGCCGGCCGCATCAGCGGCAGGATGATCTGCATTGCCACCTGGTAGCGCTTGGCGCCGAGGATGCGGGCGGAATCTTCCAGCTGGGAATCGAAGCGCCTAAGCGCCGAGCCGAACAGCAGAATGACGAAAGGCGTATAGTGCAGGGCGAGAATGATGGTGATCGGAAACCGGCCATAGGCAACCCAGTCCGGTGGCGTCCAGCCGAGAGCCTCGAACCAGCCGGGCTGGCCACCGACCGTGCGGTTCTTGAACAGCGTGGTCCAGGCGAGCGCGAAGGTCCAGGCAGGCAGCATGTAGGGCACGATCAGGGCGGTCGCGAACCAGCGCCGCCCGAACATATCGGTGCGGCTGATCAACCAGGCGAGAATGGTTCCGATCAGCAGGGACAAAAGGATCGCGCCGACTGCAACCGACAGCGTGTTGAACAGTGGCCGCCAGAAGAGATCGACGGAGACAGGCGAGGTAAATGTCCTGTCGAGATAGTACAGCGTCAGGTCGCCAAAATCCTTGCCGAGCCGGCGCTCATGTCCGAATTGCACGCGCACGGAATCGAGCACGATGGAGATGATCGGCACGACGATCAGGTAGGTGAAGAGCAGCGCCGTCAGCACCCCGATCAATGTCGTCGGCTCCCGGGAGGCGACCTTCAACCGATATCGCCAGACTTGCCAGGACGAGGGCACAGCGGCTTCATCGCCCGCTGCCCGCGACGCCTTCGCTGAATCACTTAGAAAAGCCATGCTCTTTCCCCTTGAGACCTCGCCTCGCAACACGATCCGGCTATGCGCCGGCGCCTTGCGGACGAGCAAACATGCGAACGGGGAGATCAGGGAAAGCCGCGCAGGCAGCCGCCCCTGCTCCATGTCGAGCAAGGCAACCCGCCGCGAGAACGCGATGTCTCGTCATCGATCCAATCCTCCCTGTTCGCGACCGACCCCGATCAACGATCCTGTCCGGATCGGGTCCGACGGCATCCGGCCACTCCTCAGAAGCCGGCGCCATCGTCACGAACATAGACGGAACAAAAATTCCATTTCGTCACCGCCTATGGAATGCATGATCCATTGAGAGGTCGCGCTTGTCAACAAAAAAATGCACACGTGCGCAACGATTTATCGCTTTGATTTTATTGCATATTTTTCTCAGATGGATCCGCTTTTTTCGAACACGTGGTCATTGCCTCGCGACTGGCCAGCGAAGACGCTCCGGCCGCATAGGGAATGGCGAACTAAAACAGCCGGATTTCCGGCGGGCGCGCAGCACTCAGGCGACATCACCTGCAGAGCCAAAGGATACTTTTTCGTTGGAATGAACCGGCATTTGTGGCCCAGATAGCCGCGAGCTGATTCTTTGGGGGAAACCATGGCACGAGGGTTCGTCACGGCCGAGGAGGTCGCAAAACGCGCGGGTGTTTCACGCTCGGCCGTCTCGCGCACGTTCACGCCGGGTGCCAGCGTCTCGCAGCCTGTCCGGCGCAAGGTACTGAAGGCGGCGCGCGAACTCGGCTATCGAGTAAATCGGCTGGCCCAGGGGCTGAACAACGACCGCTCGAACCTGATCGGCGTCGTGGGCACCAACCTCAGTGCGCCCTTCATTTCCAAGCAGCTCGATCTCTTGAGCATCGGCCTGCTCCGGCGCGGGCTCCAGTGCCTGCTGTTGAACGCCGCCGATGCGCGCAAGGATATCGCGCCGCTGATCGAGCTGCTGTTTGAATTCCGCGCCCAGGCGATCGTCGTGCTTTCGGGCGAGCCGCCGTCCTCGATCGTCGATGAGTGTATCGCCAATGGCGTCCGGCTGATTCTGGTCAATCAACGGCTCGATCGCACCGATACCAACATGGTGCTGAGTGACGATTCGCACGGGGCGGACCTAGCCGCACTCCGGTTGATCGCGGCCAAATGCAAGAAGGTTGCGGTCGTCTCCAGTGCCAGCCAGACGCCGGCACAGGTTCGGCGAGCGACTGCGTTTACGCAGCGGATGCAGACCGCCGGGATCGAGGTGGTCGCCTGGTCGGACGGGCCGACGAGCTACGAAAGCGGCTATCAGGCCGGTTGTGACCTCTTGCGCGACAAGCGGATTGACGGAGCATTTTGCGTCACTGATCTGCTGGCGCTGGGTTTCCTCGATGCCGCTCGCATCGAAATGCATCGCCGTGTGCCGCAGGATGTGTCTGTCGTTGGCTTCGACGATATTCCCCAGGCGAGCTGGAAGAGCTATGAGCTGACCACCATCGAGCAGTCTCTATCGACATTGACCGCGAACGTCCTGACGGCGCTCGAAACCGATGAGCCCGCGACCCGGCTGCAGGTGGTGCCCGTGTCGATGATCGAGCGCAAGACGGTGCGTTAGTCCCTCCTCCAGGCGCGCCTCTCGAAATCAGCCGGCCTGTCGGATGCGGCTTTCGATCAACAGGCCGCTGTCGTCGAGGATCGGGTGCGCGACCGATGCGATATGGGCGTTGATGCGTTTGAGGTCGCGCAGCATATCGAGGTGCAGCGAACTGGTTTCGATGCTTTCCGCCCGCCCCTCGCGCAGGCGCTGCAGGTGCCGCTCGGCCGATTGGCGCTCAAGGCGACGGACGTCTTCCTTGACCTCCACCAGCCGCCGCGCCAAAGCCGCATCGCGGGTGGCAAACACCGTCTGCGCCATGCGCAGGTTGTCGAGCGTGATCGCAAACAGCCGTGTCAGCTCCTCGTGGCCATCCCTCGAAAAGGTCAGGCCCAACGCAATCTTCTTTGCGAGTTCGGCCAGCAGGCCCTTCTCGATGATATCGCCGATATGTTCGAGATTGATAGCGTAGTCGACGACATCCATTGCTCGCCGGCGGTTGTCTTCGCCGATATCCGCCTGACCAAGGCGCGAGACATAGACCTTGATCTGATGCTGCAGCCGATCGACCCGGCCTTCGAGCGTGCTGATGCCCGCGAGCTTCGCAGGATCCGCATGCTGCAGCGCATCGCTTGCCTGCGCCAGCATGCTTTCGATCAGATCTCCGACGCTTAGGACTTCGCGGCTGGCGCCGGCAAGGGCTGCCACCGGCATCGAAAGCTTGTCCTCGTCGAGATAGCTCGGCGCGTCCGGCGTCTGCTTCGGCTCCGGCAACAGCCGCGCGGTCATCCGGGCGAGCGGTCGCGACAGCGGCCATGCAAGCACCGCCAGCGCCAGATTGAAGACGAGATGCGCATCCACAGGCAGCTTGTCATGCGACAGCGGCAGGATATCGAGCAACTGTGCCGAATAGCCGGCAAGCGGCAGCGCCACCAAGCAGCCGATGGCGCGCACGATGAGATTACCGATCGTCACGCGTCTCGCGCTGATCGGCGCATGCAGCGTCGCCAGGACCGGCGGGACGGCGCCGCCGAGATTGGCACCGAGGACCAGGACGATGATCAGCCCGGTCGAAATGCCGCCCGTTGCCGCGAGCGACAGGATGAGGACGACGATGGCGAGGCTCGAGGATGCCAGGATCGCCAGCATGGCCGAGAAAATGAGTGCGACCGGCCAGGCATTGTCGAGCATCGCCAAAAAGGCCGAGAGCGCCGCAGATGCGCGCACCGGTTCCGTCGCAAGACCGATCAGATGCAGCGACAACAGCATGAGCCCGACGCCGACAAGGGCGGCGCCACCGCCTTTTCGCCCATTCGACGTTCCCCGTGAAAGGATGACGCCGACGAGGATCAGCAGCGGTGAGAGCCAGCCGATGCCAATCGACACGATCCACGCCGTCATCGCCGTTCCGACATTGGCGCCCAGAAGCACGATCTGCGCCATGCGCGGCGCAACGAGATTGCGTTCGGCGAAGGATGCGATCATCAGTGCCGTCGCAGTCGAGCTTTGCAGTGCGATCGTCGCAACCAGTCCGGCGAGGAAGGATCGCAAACCGTCGCGCGTGCCGGCGGCCAAGCCGGCCTTCAGCCGGGCGCCGAAGGCGCGCTGCACGCCATCCTTGACCTGCGAAAGCCCGAACAGCAGCAGCGCCACGGCGCCAACGAGATTGATGCTGACGATGGCCGATTCCATGGGTGCACTCCGGTCGGACGGTCCTTCGGTTCGTTACTGCTCGAAGCCCAGTTTCATTGTCTGCCGCGGCGCAGTTCCTCGCGGAACAACTGTTGGAATGCGGCGTATTTCTCAAAGCCCAGATCGCTGATCAGCCGCATGACCGTGGTGGTCGAAACGCCGGCCCGCTCAGCCACTTCCCGTGCGCTCGCAAAGGCGATGTCATAGGGATGGGATAGCGCGAACTTCGCGACTTCGAGCCGCCCGCCCTTGAGCCCGCGGGCACCGAGGCGAAACGCCTCCTTCAACTCCGGGACGCTTGCCGGCGGTTTCACCCCTCGACCGGGTAATACAAAAGACTGCTGGTCCATGGTCAAACAACCTCCTTCGCTTCTCGCTGCAAGGTGATCTCGATCTGCCGCGCACCCACTTCCGCTCGGTCGAGAAAGGCGGCAAACGCGCCCAGGAAGATCGACAGGAAACCGGCGACAGAGCGGTCCCACCCCTCATCCGGCTCTCGGCCGAAGCGCTCGGAAAGGGCGCGGTAAAGACGCAGCCGCTCTGGCGATATCGCAGGCAGCGCCAAGTGACCCGCCTGGCGCAGGCAGTACCAGTCGGCGATGACATCGATCATGCGGCAGGCAGCAACTTGTTCGGCCGAAAATCCGGACTTTTTTGCAAGCGCGTGCAATGCTTGCACCACCACGTCGGCATCAAGAAGTTCCGCGCAGATACCTGAGAGCGTGGCGCCCGAGACGCGGCTCACCACATCCTGCGGCCACTCCTTGGGAAAATAGCGGTGGTGAACCAAGGCCAACTTATGAGCCCGCAGGAAAGCGCCGTAATCCTCGGCATTGAAGGCGGCATCGTCCGTCTCCCCTAGCCGCTCCGTCTCGCGGCGATAGGCCTGCGCCAGACGCGGATCCACCGTCTTCGCCGACAGCTCGACGGTATCGACAACAATACCGCCGTTCACCGGCTGAATGATCTTGAAGGCTGGAGGATAGGCGACCAGCGAGGGCACTGCCACATTGGTCAACTGGCGCTCGTCGTGCGTGCGTCGCGTCACGCCCTCGACATGAAGGTGGCCGCTGAAATGCACGGCGAGCCCGGCGCCCAGCAAGGCATCGGTGACAGCTTGGCGGGGCGTGCGCCGGGCGATGTTGGTTTCCCCGAAGAGCACACGCTCGGCACCGGTCGCGCCGTCGAATGGATCGAGCGCCGGGTAATGCGAGAAGGCGAGCACGGTCTTGCCCAGCGCCTCTGCCCGCGCGCAGACGTCTGTGATCCACGAGACGATGAAGGGTTTCAGGCGCAGCATGGCGTTCCAGCCGGCGGCGGTGCTGTCGACAAAGGCTGCTTCCTCGCCGCCTACGAACGTGCCATCCCGTGGCTCGAACACATTGGCGTCGATCATCAACAGCCAGATTCCCGGTTCCGGCTCGACCAGATAGGAGGCATCCATCAACGAATATCGGTTGCTTCCATCCGGTGAAACCACCTCGTAACGCCGACTTTCGATATCGTCGGACAGGCCGAACGGCGTCTCCCAATGGAGATATTCCGGCTTGCGGAAATAGCCGCAGGCAGCCATCGGGCCGAGGCCGGTGGGATATCCCTCGCAATACATGCGCGGAGTGACGATCGCGCCCGCCGCGGTCGATGCAGGATCGCTGGTCACCCAGACGCTGGCGCCATCCTGGTCGAGGAACTCCTTGGTGTGGTGGCGCCCCGTCGGACCGAAAATGTCGTGATTGCCGGGAAGGGCATAGAAGGCGGTGCCGTATGCGTTGGCGTGCCGGTCGAGGATCCGGCGCAGGCTTGCGGTCGTCTGCCGCTGACCGTCATCGGTGTAATCACCGAGCAGGACGACGTGCCGGATGCCCCGATCCCGCACCTCGTCCAATGCCACTGAAAGTGCCTTGGCGCTCTCGTTAAAAACACGGGTCGACTGCCGCGTTTCGGCCCAGCTGCGAACCATCATCCGCTGCCCGTCGATGCTCATGCCGGGGAAATCGAAATCGCCTTCGAGATCGTGGAAATGCGCGTCGGCGATGACGGCGATGCTGGCTTGGCTGCGCTTCAACATCAGTCCCGCCCGGATGTCTTGCCGGCGATCATGTCGATCCATTCAGACGCCCGGCGTGCCGCCTCGTAAAGCATCGGCTTCGGTGTCTCGAACCACTCGTCGGGACGCAGTTCGCGGTATTCACGAATGTGGGCGACCGCGGCGTCAAGCGTCGGGAAAAGCTCCGGCTGCTGTTTGTGCAGGAACAGGGCCACGAGCGAGACGGATCGGCTGCGTCCGCCGCGGCAGTTGACCAGCACATTGCCGCCATCGGCGAAGGGATAGGTTTCGCGCTTCGGCATCGCCTGGCGCAGTGCTCCGTCCAGGATGTAGTAGGCGCCGAGCATCATCGTATCCGGACTGCCTTCGCCGTCGATCAGGCCGAGCTTGTAGTAGCGAATGTCGGCATAGCCGCTCGGCCGCAGATCGCCACCATCGTCAGCCTCCCTCTCGCGCACCCAGTTGATATCGAGATTGATCGCGCAGTTGACCACCACCGAAATGCCGTGGTGCTTCAGCAATTCGAGATCGCGTGCGCCGTCGCTGCCGCCGATATAGAGATCGGATTTGTGCGGACCGATCCCGCTTGCGATCAGACTGATCGCCGGGCGCGCATAAACAGGTGCATCCATGCCGTTTCCTTTCCAGATCGGGCGACGCCGAAAGGCATGCCACCCAGAATTCGCATTGTCGGCGCCCTTGGCAGAGCCGCTCAGGCGAGCTGCAGTTCGGCAACGACGTCGCCTGCCGAGGCGATCGGTATCCGCGATGCCCGGCTTATCCCACCGGCGATGCCTGGCGCGGATGCCAGAACCGGCCCGCCGCCGCGAAGGCTACCGATCTCCATGAAGGGACAGACATCACCGCCGGCCTCGGCGACAAGCAGCAATCCCGCCACGCAGTCCCAGGAGTTCATGTGCAGTTCGATATAGGCATCCGAACGACCGTCAGCGACATAGGCAAGCGCCAGCGCGCCCGAGCCTGCCCTGCGGACATTGGTGCCGAGCGCCAGCAGATCGCGGATCGTTTCGAGATAAATCTCGTTCGACACGCGGCCGGACCAGCCCATTTCCACCGACGCCGTCTCAAACGCCGTGGTGGCGGCGACGGCGATCGGCTGACCGTTGCGGGTCGCGCCTGAACCGCGCCGGGCGAAGTAGAGCTCATCCAGTGCGGGATTGTAGATGGCGCCGATCTCCGCCCGACCATCCTCGATATAGGCGATCGAGATGCAGAAATGCGGGATGCTGCGGGCAAAATTGGCGGTGCCGTCGACCGGATCGACCACCCAGAGACGATTACTGATCGATCCGCCGCCCTCCTCGCCGAAGAAGGCGTCGTCATGAAAGTGCTCGGCGATCGCCTTGCGGATATGCGCCTCGGAGGCGGCATCCGTCTCGGTCAGAAAGTCCTGCGGCCCCTTCATCGAGAAGGCGCGCGTCGCGCTGTCTTCAAAGCCACGGAGCACAAGCGCTCCGGCCGACAGGATAATGTCTCGGCAAAGGCTCGCCCGACCCTCAAGATCGTTCGAATAGAATGGTCTTTCCAGGTTCATTCGGGCACGACTCCTTTGCACACGCGAGCATCTTTGCACACGCGTTCAATGGTGACAAGCCTCATTCTGGACCAGCTCGTGCGACGAATGCCCTGCTCGCCGCCAACGAACGGTTTCGAACAATGCAGGCGGGATGCAGGCGATATCGGCGGCTGTCTTCGATCCTCTTGACCGTGCGGCGAATGCGAGCCGGAAGCGAGCCGCCGCGTCGCACGGCCCGGAACGATGCCGGCGAGGCGCATCCGATGCGCGCCCTCGGCGCTTGTCCTCAAAGGTGAGTTTACAAAAGTATTATTATATGATTTTTTGAAACTGCTGCGAGGAGAGCAGCTTTCTTTGGGAGGAAATCATGAAATTCGCCAAAGCACTCGCGAGTGCAACGATCCTTGCTGCCTGCACGTTTGGCAGCGCATCTGCCGCAGATCTCGTTGTCGGTTTTTCGCAGATCGGCTCGGAGTCCGGCTGGCGCGCTGCAGAGACGACGCTGACGAAGCAGCAGGCTGAAGAGCGCGGCATCGACCTGAAATTCGCCGATGCCCAGCAGAAACAGGAAAACCAGATCAAGGCGCTACGCTCGTTCATCGCCCAGGGTGTCAACGCCATCCTGCTTGCTCCCGTCGTCGCCACCGGTTGGGACGAGGTTCTCGAGGAAGCCAAGGACGCGGAAATCCCCGTCATCCTGCTCGACCGAACCGTCGATGCGTCCGACGAGCTGTACATGACCGCCGTCACGTCTGACCTCGTGCATGAAGGCAATGTCGCCGGCAAATGGCTTGCCGACACGGTTGCCGGCAAGCCGTGCAACATCGTCGAACTCCAGGGCACGACAGGGTCTTCACCGGCGATCGATCGCAAGAAGGGCTTCGAGCAGGCGCTTTCCGGCCACGACAACCTGAAGATCGTCCGCAGCCAGACCGGCGACTTCACCCGCACCAAGGGCAAGGAAGTCATGGAAAGCTTCCTCAAGGCCGAAGACGGCGGCAAGAATATCTGCGCGCTCTACGCCCACAACGACGACATGGCGGTCGGCGCCATCCAGGCGATCAAGGAAGCCGGCCTGAAGCCGGGCAGCGACATCCTCGTCGTTTCGATCGATGCCGTGCCGGATATCTTCCAGGCGATGGCCGCGGGCGAAGCCAACGCCACCGTCGAACTGACCCCGAACATGGCAGGCCCCGCTTTCGACGCGCTCGCCGCGTTCCAGAAGGACGGAACAAAGCCGCCGAAGTGGATCCAGACGGAATCGAAGCTCTACACCCAGGCCGACGATCCGATGAAGATCTACGAAGCGAAGAAGGGTCTCGGTTACTGATCCCAGGCGCGACCGGCGTCGACGCGAACCGTCGGCGCCTGTTGTCACAAGCCAGACGATCGATACTGCGGAGTTGGACGACGGAACGGGCTCGCCCGCCTCGTTGTCGCCGCGGGCTCGATGTCCGGTCGGCATGCTTCGCTCGAGCACGAGGATCGAGGTGAAGCATGCTGATTTTCGGAACACTGAAGTAATGCGGCGTGCTCGACTGAGTGCGCCGCGTTCCAGTCAGGGAGGGATCATGCAGACCATCGGCGACAACCTGCTTTCGGCGACCCGGATCGACAAGGTCTTTCCCGGTGCGAGAGCCCTGGACAAGGTTGACTTTCATTTGCGCAGAGGCGAGGTCCATGCGCTTCTCGGCGAGAACGGCGCCGGCAAGTCGACGCTGGTCAAATGCCTCACCGGCGCGTACCGGCGCGACGGGGGCATGATCCTGCTCGACGGCGTCGAGATCGATCCGCGCGATACGTTCAATGCGCAGAAGCTCGGCATCGGCACCGTCTATCAGGAGGTCAACCTGCTGCCAAACCTGACGGTAGCGGAAAACCTTTTCCTCGGCCGACAGCCGCGCCGGTTGGGTTTCGTCGATGTCCGCGCCATGAACCGTCAGGCGCGCGCACTGCTTGAAAACTACGAGCTCGACCTCGACGTCACCCGCGCGCTCGACAGCTATTCCGTCGCCATACAGCAGGTCGTCGCGATCGCCCGCGCCGTCGATCTCTCCGGCAAGGTGCTGATCCTCGACGAGCCGACGGCAAGTCTCGACGCCCACGAAGTCGAGATGCTGTTTCGCATCATCCGGCGACTGAAGGCGCGTGGCCTCGGCATTGTCTTCATCACCCATTTCCTCGAACAGGTGTACGAAATCTCCGACCGCATCACTGTGCTTCGCAACGGCCAGCTGGTTGGCACCCGAGACACGGCGTCACTCGAGCGGCGCGACCTGATTTCGATGATGATCGGCCGCGAGCTTGCAGCGGAAATCCGCTCTGCGCGCGAAGGAGCGGATCTCACCGGATCGGTGCGCTATCGCTTCCGCAATTTTGGCCGCAAGGGCCACGTCTCCCCCTTCGACCTCGATGTGAGGGCGGGCGAAGTTGTCGGCATTGCCGGGCTTCTCGGCTCCGGCCGCACGGAGACGGCCGAGATCCTCTTTGGTGCCCATCGCGCCGACAGCGGCACGGCTGAAGTCGACGGCAAGACCGTCCAGCTATCGTCGCCGCGCCAGGCGATCGCGCGACGGTTCGGCTTCTGCCCCGAGGACCGCAAGACCGCGGGCATCGTCGGAGATCTCTCGGTGCGCGAAAACATCGTGCTCGCCCTTCAGGCGCGACGCGGCTGGACCCGTCCGATCTCCCGTACCGAGCAGAACCGCCTGGCGGACCACTATATCCGGGCGCTCGACATCCGCACGGCCGATCGCGAAAAGCCGATCCGACTGCTTTCCGGCGGCAACCAGCAGAAAGCCATTCTTGCCCGTTGGCTAGCAACGGAACCCGAATTCCTGATCCTCGACGAGCCGACGCGCGGCATCGACGTTGGCGCGCATGCCGAGATCGTCCGGCTCATCGAGGGTCTGCGCGAGAAAGGCATGTCGCTGATGGTCATATCGTCGGAGATCGAGGAACTCGTTGCCTACAGCACGCGCATCGTGGTGCTGCGCGACCGCCAGCACGTCGCCTCGCTCGAAGGCGATCGGATCACGGCGGACCAGATCATCGAGGCCATCGCATCGGCGAATGAACGGGGAGCGGCATGACAGCAATACTTAGGGGCTATGCGATCAGGCTCCTACCGCAGCTGATAGCGCTGGCGGTCATTCTCCTGATGGTATCCTTCGTGTTCCCGGGCTTCTTCCGCCTCGAAATCCAGAACGGCCGCCTCTATGGCAGTCTCATCGACATCCTCAACCGCGGCGCCCCTGTGGTTCTGCTCGCGATCGGCATGACCGTCGTCATCGCCACCAAGGGCATCGATCTTTCTGTCGGCGCCGTGATGGCGATCTGCGGGGCAGTCGCCGCCTCGTCGATCACGTCGGGCCACTCGCTGGCGATGACGCTTCTGATCACCCTTGGCACCGGCATTCTCTGCGGCCTCTGGAACGGTATCCTCGTCGCCATTCTCGATATCCAGCCGATCATCGCAACGCTGGTTCTGATGGTCGCCGGGCGCGGCATCGCTCAGCTCGTCACCGAAGGCGCGATCCTCACCTTCAACGATGAGGGGCTGATTTTTCTTGGCAGCGGCTCGTTCGCTTGGCTCCCCCTGCCCGTGATCATCTGGCTGATCTTCGGCATCCTGGTAGCGCTGATCGTGCGAAAGACGGCGCTTGGCATGCTGATCGAGGCGATCGGCGTCAACCGCCAGGCAAGCACGCTTTCCGGTGTGCTGACGCCGGTTCTGCTGATCGCTGCCTATATGCTATCAGGCCTTTGTGCCGCGATTGCCGGCATTATCGCCGCCGCCGACATCAAGGGCGCCGACGCCAACAATGCCGGGCTCTGGCTCGAACTCGACGCCATCCTTGCCGTGGTCATCGGCGGCACCTCGCTTCTCGGCGGCCGCTTCAGCATCGCCGCCTCCGTGCTCGGCGCCATCATCATCCAGTCGATCAACACCGGCATCCTGCTTTCCGGCTTTCCGCCGGAATTCAACCTGATCATCAAGGCGGCGATCATCGTCTTCATTCTCGTGCTGCAGTCGCCACCGGTTCGAAACGCCTTCACCTTTGTCGCGCTCCTGCGCGCCAGCAGAAAACCGACGGAGCGGCAAGCGCGATGAAACCCAAATACCTGCCGCTGACCGCAACCATCGTCATCTTCGTCTTGAGCTATGCGCTTTGCGTGGCGCAGTATCCCAACATCCTGTCGACGCGGGTGATCGGCAATCTGCTGACCGACAACGCCTTCCTCGGCATCGCCGCCGTCGGCATGACCTTCGTGATCCTGTCCGGCGGCATCGACCTTTCGATCGGCTCGGTGATCGCCTTCACCGGTGTGTTCCTGGCCGTCGTGCTGGAGAACACCGGCGTCCATCCGCTCGCCGTCTTCGCCATGGTGCTCTTGATCACGACGTTCTTCGGAGCGGTAATGGGCGCCATCATCCACTATCTGGAGATGCCGGCCTTCATCGTCACGCTCGCCGGCATGTTTCTGGCGCGCGGCATGGCCTTCGTGCTGTCGATCGATTCCATCGCCATCAAGCATCCGTTCTACGGCACGTTGAAGGGTTTTTATTACAAGCTTCCCGGCGGCGGCAGGATCACGCTCATCGGTGGGCTGATGCTGCTCGTCTTTGCCATCGGCATCCTCATTGCCCACCGCACCCGGTTCGGCACCGACATCTATGCCCTCGGCGGCGGCACCGCCACCGCCAAGCTGATGGGCGTACCGGTCGGACGCACCACCATCATGATCTACGCATTGTCAGGTTTGCTCGCAGGCCTTTCCGGCATCGTGTTCTCGCTTTACACCTCGGCCGGCTACTCGCTTGCGGCCGTCGGCGTCGAACTCGATGCGATCACTGCGGTGGTGATCGGCGGCACGCTTTTGACCGGCGGCTCCGGCTTTGTTGCCGGGACCTTCATCGGTATCCTCATCCAGGGCTTGATCCAGACCTACATCACCTTCGACGGCTCGCTTTCCAGCTGGTGGACGAAGATCCTGATCGGCCTGTTGCTGTTCGTCTTCATCCTCATGCAGAAGGGCATCGTATACGTGTCCCGCAACGAACAGCGGCACGTCTAGGAAGGGCATGGGTGCACCTCATGCTGCCAGGAACCTTCGCAAAGCAACCTGTGAAACGCTCAAGCCACGGCCATGTCGTGGACGAGCTCGGACGCGCGGTGGTCGGCGGAGAGTTCTTAGCCGGCGATATTCTGCCTGGTGACGTCGAGCTGGCGGCACGCTTCAAGGTGTCGCGCACCGTGCTGCGCGAGGCAATGAAGACGCTCGCGGCCAAAGGTCTGGTGTTCCCGCGCGCGCGCATCGGGACGCGGGTCATGCCGCGCGCGCATTGGAACCTGTTCGACAGCGACGTGCTTTCCTGGCATTTCAGCGTTGGCGTCGACGAGGAGTTTTTGAATCACCTGAGCGAAATCAGGCTGGCGCTCGAACCCTTTGCGGCAGCGCTTGCGGCTGAGCGCGCCACCGACGCCGACATCGCCCAGATGATGCGGCTCGCCGTTGCCATGGGCAATGAAGACCACAGCGCCGAAACGCTGGCGCATGCCGACCTCGAATTCCACCTGCATCTCCTCGAAGCGTCCCTCAACCCGTTCATGCGCACGGTGGGCAGCCTGATCGAGGCGGCACTGATCGGCGTCTTCAAACTCACCAATCCTTCCGCCGACCGCAGCGAAATCGACCGCGTCGCCGTGACCCATATCCGCATCGTCGAGGAAATCCGCCGCGGTGATGCCAAAGGCGCCCGACATGCAATGGAAGACGTGATCCGGGCCGGCCAACAGCGGCTGATGTCGGACCTGACGATGCGACAAACCAGGCCGTCATAGCGCGCAGGAAATACCGAGTTCGGCGTCCCCGACCCCTGCTAATCGCCGCCCCCGTCATTTGCGAAACCTTTAAGATTCTGGCGCATAACGTCCCGCAGAATCCAGGAGTTGACGGTGGAAGCGCTACATACCCCGACGATCATGATCAGCTCCTTCGCGACGTTGGTGGTCTTTGCAGTCTTCTTCGCGCTCGCGTCACGCCAGGAGCGCAACAGCCTGGAACTGAGGCTGTGGTCCTGCGCATTTCTGGTCGCCGCACTTGGATTTACCCTGCTTGCCTTCCGAGGTCCGGGTTATTCCTTCGTCCCGGTGACGCTGGGCAACGCCCTGACGGTTCTGGGCTTGGCGCTCATCTGGCTCGGCCTGCGCGCCTTCGACAATCAACCGGTGAAGATCGCGTCCGCATTGGCCGGGCCGGTGTTGTGGTTGCTGGTCACCGGTTTTTCCGATTATGTCCAGAACAATGTCACCAGCAGGATCGTGCTGTTTTCCGCGCTGATCTTCGTCTATTCGGCGATGATCGCGGTCGAGATTTTCCGCTCCGACAATTTCCGCAGGCTTCCAAGCTCTTACATCGTCGCATTTCTCTTCGCCACGCATGGCCTGTTCTATCTCGTGCGCATCCCGCTGATCTTCGTCTGGCCGCTTTTCGGCAACACGGCGTCGGGCGCCGAACAGCCGATATGGTATCAGCTGCTGACCTTCGAACTCTTCATCCACAGTCTTGCGGGCGGGTTCTCGTTCTTCGCGCTGATCAAAGAAAGAACGCAGTACAGATACAAGCTGGCGTCGGAAACCGACGCCCTCACCGGTGTGCAGAACCGGCGCGCTTTCATGGCGAGCGTCGACGCCTATCTGGCGACAAGACCCGATGATGGAGCGTTGATGTACATGGACATCGACCACTTCAAGGCGATCAACGATCGCCATGGACACGCTGTCGGCGACAAGGTGCTCATCGAGTGCGCGGCGGTCATCTCGCAAGCCGTTGGCGGCAAGGGCTTCCTCTCGCGCATGGGCGGCGAAGAGTTTGCGGCCTGCTTCCCCGGGGTCGACCGATCGCAGGCCGCAGCCATCGCCGAGGACATCCGCAGTGCCTTCGAGCAGGCGCGGGTCAGGGCCGGAAACACGACGCTTTCGGCGACCGTCAGCGTCGGTGTTGCCTTTGTCGCAAGGCAACAGGAGGCAAGCGAGCTTCTGTCTTCCGCCGATCGAGCGCTCTATGCGGCAAAGGCGGCAGGGCGAAACGCGGTCTGGATCGCCGGCAAGGACAGCGCTCCCCAGTTCGCATCGGGGCTGGCGGCCCAACCGAACGAGAGAGCGCCTTCCCCGGGGAGGACCGAGAGAGGTCCGATGGCTAACTGCGCCTGAGCCGTCGCTATCGTCGTACCGGCAACTGAGGCGCAAGCAGCCGCCGGCAACACGCCTCGCCTCAAGCCTTCTGCATCAAGGCAATGGTGCGGTCGAGCGCGGTTGCAAACCCCTTGAGCGAGATCGAGAAACTGACCTCCTTCTCGGTGTCGCTGGCAAAGGCGACGAGCTTCAGCACCTTGCCGCCACGCAGCAGCTTGATCGTCTCCTCATTGAACGTCAGCGCGACGATGCATCCGACCGGCATGCAGGTTCGAAACCGCGAGGGTTTGCTACCCGTGGCATCATCGACCCCAAGAGAGACGCCCTTGTCCAGGTAGAGACCGAAAGGCAGCGCGAGCTGTCCCTGGAGGCCAGCGCCGTCGACCGGTTCAAGTTCCAGCGTCAGCACGCGCTGTCCGCTCTGGTGAACCTGGCGCTGCGAAAGAACACACCTGCGATTGCCGTCTGTCACCGCGCAGGCGACGCTCCAGTCGTCGTAGGTCTCGGCGAGCGAAGAGGGGGCCGTCGCGTCCTTCGGCGCCTCCTGCGCATAGAGCGGGTTGGTGGCGACGATCGTCGCCATCAACGTTGCGGTGATCCAGCGTAAAAGCCGCATCAGAAGCGCACATCAAGCTTGGCATCGACGGCATTCTGCGTCGTGCCTGAGCCGAACTGGCCGGTGTAGGTGATGCCGAGGCTCGCAGTGTCGGTCAGCGCGAAATCAATGCCGGCCTCGATGATCGCCGCATCCTCGGCGATCGGCGTACCGGCAACCGAGAAGGCACTGCCCGTGCCGAAAGCCATCGTCGAGAAAGGCGTCGTATCGCCAAAGGCGTGTTGCCAACCAAGCATGCCGCGCACCTTGGCATTGGTGGCCCCCAGACTGAGAGGGGCCGACGCACGAAGACCGAGCGTCGTGAAGGTCGTATCGGTCGTGTTGCTCCTGCTCGACAGAGCCGCCGCAGCACCACTCTCAGTGAAACCGTCGGTGTGAAGGCTGACATAGGCGAGGTTCGCGAAGGGCTCGAGCGCTACGCTCGGCAGGTCGATACGGTATCCGACTTCGCCGAACGCCTGGAATGTGCCGGCATCATAGTCGGCCTTCAACGCGTCCCGGAAACCTGGGAAGACGACCGCTCTCTCCGTCTCGATCGAATGCCAGGTATAGGCAAGGCCGGACCGCAACGCGACATCGCCCCAACGGCCGCCACCGTAGACGCCGAGATGGTAGTTGTCGCTGTCGCCGCTCGAAGCACGGCTGTCGACGTCGAAATTCGTCCGGCTGTAGCCGGCCATGATGCCAACCAACGCATTGTCCGAGACCGCCGCATCGAAGCCGGTGATGAAGCCACCCGTCGACTGATCGAGTTGGCCGGTATTGCCGTTGCCATCGGTGTTGGTCCAGGAGCCGAAAACCTGTCCCCAGCCGACCATTGGCGGCGGCGGGACGGCGACCGCGTCGATCGCGGCGACTGCACCGGTCGTGATCTTGTCCTCCGGCCCGTAGGCCAGAACCGGGACATTCGCAGCAGCAACGTCGCCGAAAGCGTCGCGAATGCGGTCGTTCGCCGCGTTGCGCAGCAAGCTGCTGTCATTGATCAGCGCTGTCTGTGCCGAAGCATGAACCTCGCCGGACAGGCGGTCGAAGGCACCACGCGCATTGGCGGCGTCGAGCCTCAGGAGAATGTTGTAGAGCGCAAGCGATGGCCCGCTCTGCGCAAGCGTGTTGAGGGCGAGCGCCGTGTTCCTCTGATTGCCGCTGATGGCCACGCGTTCGAACTTGGCCGACGTGCCCGGCGTGCCCGGGTTCGGGTTTCCAGGGTTGGGATTGCCAGGGTTCGGGTTGCCGGGATTTGGATTACCGGGGTTCGGGTTGCCAGGATTGGGATTACCAGGATTAGGTGTACCCGTATCCTTGATCGCGATCTTGAGATCGACCTGCTTGTCCTTCTGCTCCAGCGTGACATCGAGAAAGGCGGACTTCGAAATCGCCTGGGCAAACTGACCGTCGACACCGTTTTCCGCGGTCAGAATGGTATAGGTGTGGCCGTTCTGGTAGCTGGTATTGGCATCGAGCGCGGTCACCTCGACATTGACGCCATTGCCGATCGTCGCGACGCCATCGCCCCGCACGCCGTTCTGCAGGCCCTTGACGGCGATCCTGTCGGAGCGACCGTCGCCGGCGATGTCGGCCTCGTAGATCGAGCCGTCGCTCATTTCCAGTTGCCCCATGATCGTCAGCGTGCCGGTCGAATTGTTTCCCGGTGCAATGACCGCTCTCTTGTCGACCGCGGTGGTGCCAATAGTGCCGGATCCGCCAAGGCGGCCGAAAGCCGTCGAGGCCGGATTGCCAATGCGGTTCAGCGTTTCCCCCCAGACGACGACGGAATTGGTGTAGGTCTTTCCGTCAAGAAAAGTTGTCTGCACTCTTCCCGCTTCGCCATCGACGATCAGGGTTCCATCCTTCACGTCGAACCGGGTCGTGCTGTAGTCCAAGGGGCCCGTGTCCGCGTCGTTATCGATTGTGTCGAGGTTGCTCTTGAGAACCAGCTTACCGCCGGAGACGTTCACCTTGCCGTGGAACTTCGTCAGGTCGCCGCTCACGACCGTTTCGCCCGAGAAATTGTTGATCGACCCTTGGCCACCGATCGTGTTGGCAAATTCATAGCCAGTGTTCGTGTGGTTGAAATTGACGTGCCCCTTCCTTGGGCCGAAATCGATCTTCGAGGAGGGATCGACCGTGCCGGCCGCCTGCGCTTGCCGAGCGATCGGACCGCCGACACGATCCATATCGACCTTGCCGCCGATCGAAAGACTGCCCATGCCTTCCCGGATCGCACCACCGACGCCAGAAAGGACGATACCACCGCCCGCTGACAGCTTTGCGCCGTTGGCGACCGAAAGGTTGACGTCTCCGGCCTCGCCAATCGTCAGCTTGTCATTGACCTTGAACTCGCTGCCAGCGCCGTCGACAGACACTTGAATGGTGTCGACGCTCTCATCCTCCCGGAGGGTCGCGGTGTTGGTCGAGACCACGGCGCCCTTCTCGATCGTGAAGCTGTCGCCGATCGTAAAGTCGCCGGCGTTGATCCAGCGCGAATTCTCGCCGCTCACCAGAACCGTGCCGTTCTCGAAAATGGCCTTGTTGGAGTTGATGACGCCACCGTCCTCGATCCTGACCGCGCCAGTGTTGAGCGTCAGCGCGCCGAAGGCCACCCCCAGAAAATCGGTGCTGAGCATGGATCCGGCACCGCGCACCACGAGCGTTCCGTCGCCTTCCTGCAAGGCGCCGATGTAGGTCTCCTTCGCCGAGACTTTGCCGCCATCCTCGACGATCAGCGTGCCCTTTCCGCCGTAGATGCCGCCCTCGAAACCCCCGATGAAAAGCACGCGGTAGCCGCGCGGATCTGGATCGACGATATCCCAGGTCGAGCCGGGACCGGAGACGACGACCGTTCCGACCGAGCCCTTGCCGTCAGCGATGTAGCCGCCCTTGCTTTCGACGGAGGCGCCGTCCTTGATCGTCAGAGTAGCGCCACTGGGACCGCCGCGGATCACGAGATTGCCGTTGATCGTATGGTCGGTGGTCCAGGTCGTGTCGTTTGGAACGAGCAATCCGGCCGCCTTCGCCGGCGACGGGACGAACGGCACGGCCGCCAGCATGATCGAGACAAGACCGGCGCGTCCAAGCGCAGTCGAGCTCAGAAGGTTGATCCTCAAAACGTCCGCCTTCACACAGGTATTCAATGTCTGCCCCTTTTCATTTGCATTCGTCAGCGCACAACCCTCAGGCGAATACGAGCCAGGGGGCGGCGGGTCATCGGGCGCTATAGCAAGCCAGGGAAAGGGGAGAATTCTGCTTTCTGCAAACGGCAAATTGCAGCGCCCAAAGGTTGGGGCTTTCTGCGAACGGCTCGATTTCGCCGACGAACGGCAATCGACAACCATCTCGGCTTGAGGGATAAACCCACATGGCACGAGGAGATGACACGGCTTCGCCGGAAGAGACTCAGTATACCGCAGGTGTTCGCCGTGCGACCCTTTCCTACGGCTTCCTCTATCAATTCATGCAGGGCGTCATCACCAGCGTACTATGGGCAGTCCTCGGATATGACCCAATAGAAGTTGCGCCGATCACCTTGATCCTGGTGTTGAACGGCACGCTGATGTCCTATGCGATGGCAGCCACGCTCTTCAGGTGCAGGGAGCGTTCCATTCTCTTCAAGCTCCTGGTCGGCTCCGCCTTGTCGCTCGTCGCGGCAGTGATCAACGCCGGCGTCGACCTCGCTTGCCACTTTCTTATCGCGCATGGCGATCCGGCCGACGTCAACTGGACCAACGTCGCCTATACCGTCATCTATTGCGTGGCGCTGTTCCACGGATGGGCCTTCTTCTACATTGCGCTTCTCTCCAATTTTGAGTTGCGCGAACGCGAACGGCGCCTGGCCTTGACGCGAGAAGAAGCGTTAACGGCGCAGATGCGGGCGCTGCGCTACCAGGTCAACCCGCACTTCCTGTTCAACACCTTGAATTCGATCGCCGGGCTGATCGAGGAAGGTGCTTCGACGGCGGCGGGCCGCATGGTGCTTTCGCTCTCCTCCTTCCTGCGCACGACGCTCGAACTCGACCCAATGCAGGACGTCTGTCTCGCCGACGAGCTGGCGCTGCAGATCGGCTATCTCAACATCGAGGGCGAGCGCTTCTCGGACCGCATGCGACTGAAGCTCGACATCGCACCCGGCCTGGAGCAGGCGCTCGTGCCGAGCCTCATTCTCCAGCCGCTGATCGAGAATGCGGTGAAACACGGCGTCGGCAGTTCGGCCGGCGCGGTCGAAATCCTGATCAGCGCGGCACGTCACGGTGAAACCCTCGAGCTTTCCGTCGAAAACGACCTGACGATCGAACCGCAATGCGCGACCAAAAAGCCTCCGGGAACGGGTACAGGCCTCAAGAATGTCGCCGACCGCATCAGGGCCCGATTTCCGGAGATGGGGGCCTTCATTTCCGGTCTTGTCGCACCGCACCGCTTTCGGGCGGCGATCACCATGCCCTTGAGGCTGGCATGACGCTAAGGCCTCCGCGGAGCGGCAGGCCGGCAAAAGCAACGGGGTTTGCATTCCGCAAGCGGCAAATAGCAGCGCCCGAAAGGTCGGGACTTTCTGCAAACGGCTTGATTTCGCCGACGAACGGCAATCGACATTGGCGGCCGGTTGAACGATAAAAATGGCATGAAACCCAAGGACGAAACAAAATCGCCGGACGAAAGCGCCTATATCGGCAGCGTTCGGCGCACGACGCTCTGGCTCGGTTTTCTCTATTGGTTCGTGGAATTTCTCATCAGCAGTATCCTGTGGGGCATACTCGGAACCGATCCGATCGTGTCTGCCCCCGGCAAATTGCTGCTGATGTCCTGTGGCATGGTTCTTTCCTACGGTATCGCGGCGGCGATGTTTCGGGTCAGGCACCGGCATATAGCCACCAAGATCGTCGTTGGATTCTCCACCTCTCTCATTGCCGCCTTTGCCAATACCGGCATCGACTTCCTGCTCTATGTTTTATTCGTGCGTCCCGACCCGATCACGGTCGACTGGACGAATACCGGTTACACGCTCGTCTACAGCATGGCGACGTTCGTGGGGTGGTCGTTCTTCTTCGTCGCGCTGCTCTACAGCTTCGAGCTGCGTGAGCGCGAACGGCGCCTGGCGATCTCGCGGGAGGAAGCACTGGCCGCGCAAATGCGTGCGCTCCGATACCAGGTCAATCCGCACTTTCTGTTCAATACGCTGAACTCCATCACCGGCCTGATCGAGGAAGGGCAGACCATTGCAGCGACCCGCATGGTGATGTCGCTTTCGAACTTTCTGCGCACGACGTTGGAGCTCGACCCGCTGCACGACGTGCGGCTTGCGGATGAACTCGCCCTGCAAACCGGATATCTGCATATCGAAGGCGAGCGTTACTCCGACCGGATGAAGCTGCGGATGGACATCGCCAATGGCCTGGAAGAGGCTCTGGTGCCAAGTCTGATCCTGCAGCCCTTGATCGAGAACGCCGTGAAACACGGCGTCGGCCGCTCTCCTGATCAGGTTGAGATCGTCATCAGCGCGGCCAAGGTCGGCCATGCGCTCGAGATCGCCGTCGAAAACGATATCGCGCCGGAGACCGGGGGCGGGCGACGCCAGTCTTCCGGCACCGGGATCGGTCTCAAGAATGTCGCCGATCGGGTGCAGGCGCGCTTTCCAGGCGTCGGCGCCTGTGTATCCGGCCTTGTAACGCCCAAGCGTTTCAGAGCAGCAATCACAATGCCCCTGAGGCTCGCATGAACGAAATCCAGATAGAGCCCCTGTCGATCCTCGTCATCGATGACGAGCCCCTGGCGCGTCGCCGGCTTATACGCCTGCTCGGGGCCATGCCCGGGATCAAGATCGTCGGGACGGCCGGCAATGTGCAGCAGGCCTGCGTTCTCGTCGCCGAACTTTTGCCGGACGTGATCCTGCTCGACATCCAGATGCCCGGCGGCACCGGCTTCGACATTTTGGAACGGTTGGGCAACAACGCACCTGCCGTCGTTTTCGTGACCGCCTTCGATCACTATGCCCTTCGCGCCTTCGAGGCCGCCGCGGTCGACTATGTCACCAAACCGATCGAGCCCAATCGTCTACGAACTGCGATTGATCGGGCCCGCATGGCGATTGCGGCACGAACAAGCGCCGAACGCGTGCTGGAACTCAACGAAACCGTGCGGGCGCTCCGGCAGGCGCTTCGCAAGCAGGAGGCGCAGGTCGCCGATATCTGGGTGAAGGCAAGAGGCGAGTTCATTCGCATCGCGCTCGATCGCGTGGTGCGGTTCCAGGCGGAGCGCGACTACGTCCGCATCCACACCGAGAACAAATCCTACCTGCACCACGAGAGCCTGGCTTCACTCGCAGGCCGGCTGGACCCGGCTGAGTTTCTCCGGCTCCACCGAAGCTCGATCGTTCGGCGCCATTGCATCGTCGGCTTGCGGCAGGCGCCCTTCGCCGCCTTGATCGCGCTTCTGTCGGACGGAAGCGAAATCCGCGTCGGGCGAACCTACGTAAAGCAGGTGCGTCCCCTCTCCACAGAGCGCTAGATCATTTCACTGTTTCATCGAAACAGTGAAATGATCTAGCTCGTTGAAATAGCGCAATTCCGGACGGAAAACCGTTTCACACTTTTCCTGGAATTGCTCTAGGACGCCGGCCGGCCGCAGCATCCAACGGCGCACTGTCGCCGATGGCAAAGGTCAGGCTAACATCCCCAACCTGCTAGTCTTCGGTAAAAATCGGGTCCTGCGTGAACATTCCGCCCTGATAGACGGCAAGCGGCGACGAGGCCTCCGGCCGGCCAGGCGAAACTTCGAGTTCGGCGCGGAAGCGCTCGGCATTATCCCGCGGCCGCCAGCCCAGATAGGCGGCGTGCGAATTGTCCCACCAGCGGCTGTCATTGTCCGAGATGCCCCAGAGGATGGGGCATCCGAGCATCGGCGCCCGGAACGCGCAAGCGATCAGCGCGGCAAAATCGTCATAGGACATCCAGGTCGACAGCATGCGGTGGTTGGTCGGCTTTTCCATGCAGCTGCCGATCCGAACAAGCGCCGTCTCCTGGCCGAATTTCTCAAAATACATCCGGGCCAACGCCTCGCCGAAACATTTCGACACGCCATAGAGGCCATCAGGGCGCATCGGCGCATCCGCCTCCACGTGCTCGTCCTGCCGGTAGAAGCCGACTGTGTGGTTGGAGCTGGCAAAAAGAATGCGCGGCTGACCGTGCGCCCGTGCGGCCTCGTAGAGATTGTAGAGACCCAGCAGGTTGGCATTGAGGATCTTGGAGAACTTGTCCTCGACCGAGATGCCACCGAGATGAAGAATGGCGTCGCAGCCCTCGACCAGCCGATGCACAGCGGCCGCATCGCCGAGATCGCAGGGCATGATCTCCTCATGCGGTGCCGCCGTGCCTAGATCGGCAATATCCGAGAGACGCACGATCTCGGCCAGGTGAGCCACGCGCCCCCGCATGGCGCGACCCAGTGCCCCCGCCGCACCCGTGATCAACAGTCGCTTCAAGTCCCGTCCTCCGTAACCGGCGCCCTGCAGCCGGTATCCATGCATTGCATTTAAACTCAACTCATCATACAGGTTGATGTTGTCACGTCAATAAATCGGACATGTGATGCCACAAGCCGATTGATGTGGCACACAGGCTGGACAAAACGTACCGACAGGCGGACAAACGACCACGAGAAGGAGACGAGATGAGCGTTCAAACGAAGCTGGAGCCGGGCACCGGAACAGGCACGTTGACGTCGAGGCTCGGCGACACGTTGCGGCGGGCGATCACTGCGGGTCAGTTTCCGCCGGGCAGCAAGTTGCCGAGCGAGGCGCAGCTCTCCGAGGCTCATGGCGTCAGCCGCACAGTCGTGCGCGAGGCGATCGCCGCACTTCGGGCAGACCGGCTGGTCGAGGCGCGTCAGGGCGCGGGTGTCTTCGTTCTCGAGCCCCCACCCGCCGCCGGACCCATACCGCTTTCCCTGCATCATATCGACCCGGCGCGCGTATCTTCCATGATCGAACTGCTGGAGTTGCGAACCGCCGTGGAGGTAGAAGCCGCAGGGCTTGCAGCGCTTCGCCGGTCGCCCGCTCAGGAAGAGGTGATCATCGAAAGACACGATGCGGTACGCGCCTGCCTCAACGCCGGCATCTCCAGCGTCGAAGCCGACTTCGCCCTGCATCTCGCCATAGCCGAGGCCACCAACAATCCGCGCTTCCGCGAGTTCCTGGCGATGATCGGCAGAAACGTCATCCCGCGCGGTGCACTGCGCAACGACGACAGCGAACAGGACCAATCAGCCTATATCGCCATGCTCGACAACGAACACAACGACATCGTTGTCGCCATATCCAACGGCGACGAAGAGGGCGCGCGCGAGGCGATGCGACGCCATCTGCGCGGCAGCCAGGCCCGCTACCGGACACTGCTTCGCGAACAGCGCTCACCTGTACGATAACTCATTGACACAATCTCATCATACATGTACGACAACTTTGCCGGAGGAGGCAGGCAGAGGAAATCGAGTATGACGCCGCAAGAGATCAAGGCCGCGCTCGGCGCCGGTCTGTTGTCGTTTCCCGTGACGCATTTTAATGCCGAGCGAAAGTTCCATCCCGAGAGCTACCGTCGCCATGTCGAATGGCTGTCCGGCTTCGATGCCCCAGTGCTGTTTGCCGCCGGCGGGACCGGCGAGTTCTTTTCGCTTTCGCCTAAGGAAATACCGGGCATCGTCGCCGCCGCTAAAGAAGCTGCCGGCAAAACCGCCATTGTTTCGGGATGCGGCTTCGGCACCGAGATCGGCGTCGAGCTGGCGCGCGCCGTCGAAAAATCCGGCGCTGATGGCATCCTGCTTCTGCCGCATTACTTGATCGACGCGCCGCAGGAGGGGCTCTTCGTTCATGTGAGAGAGATCTGCCAGTCCGTCGGCATCGGCGTCATGGTCTATAACCGCGACAACTCGGTGCTGACAGTCGATACGCTGAAGCGTCTGTGCGACGAATGCCCCAACCTCATCGGCTTCAAGGATGGGACGGGCGATATCGGCCTCATCCGCCAGATCACCGCGACGATGGGCGACCGGCTCACCTATCTCGGCGGCATGCCAACGGCCGAACTCTTCGCCGAAGCCTATCTCGGAGCGGGTTTCACCACCTACTCGTCCGCCGTCTTCAATTTCGTGCCGGGGCTCGCCGTCGAGTTCTACAAGGCGTTGCGCGCTGGCAATCGGGCACGCTGCGAAGAGATCCTGCGTGATTTCTTCTACCCCTTCATGGCCATCCGCAACCGCCGCAAGGGCTATGCCGTCGCCGCGATCAAGGCCGGCGTCCGGCTGCAGGGTTTTGATGCGGGCCGCGTGCGGCCGCCGCTCGACGACCTGACGGCGCAGGAAGAAGACATGCTCGCAACGCTTATTGCGCCCTGGAAACGCTAGGATGAAAATCACAGCCGTCCGCACGCATCTGCTGGAACACCGCCTTGCGGTGCCGTTCGAGAGCGCGTCGATGCGCTTCGACCGGCGGGCCCATGTGCTGGTGGAGATCGTCTGCGACGACGGCACCACCGGCTGGGGCGAATGCCTTGGCCCAGCAAGACCCAACGCCGCCGTGGTCGCCGCCTATACCCCTTGGCTTACGGGCGCCGATCCACTTGAAACCGAAAAGATCTGGGCGCGGCTCTACAACGCGCTGCGCGACCAGGGCCAGCGCGGCCTGGCGCTGACCGCGCTGTCAGGCATCGACATCGCGCTTTGGGACATCAAGGGCAAACATTTCGGCGTGCCGGTTTCCACGCTTCTCGGAGGCCGCTTCCGCGAAACGGTCAAGGCCTATGCGACGGGAAGCTTCAAGCGCGACGGCATCGACCGGGTCGAGGACAACGCCGCCGAAGTCGCCCGCTATCGCGCTGAGGGCTTTCATGCCAGCAAGATCAAGATCGGGTTTGGCGTGCGCGAGGATCTTGCTGTCGTCCGTGCCGTGCGCGAAGCGGTCGGCACGGACATGCGGCTGATGGTCGATGCCAATCACGGCTACGACGTGCTTGAGGCGCTCGAGTTTGGCCGCAAGGCTGCCGAGTTGGACATCGACTGGTTCGAGGAGCCGGTGGTGCCGGAACAGCTCGGTGCCTATCGCGAGGTGCGTGCCGGCCAGCCGATACCGGTCGCCGGCGGCGAAACCTGGCATAGCCGCTGGGGGATGCGCGAACCGGTCGAGACACGCGCCGTCGACATTCTCCAGCCCGATCTTGCCGGCGTCGGAGGGTTCACCGAGGCACGGCGCGTCGCCGATATGGCAGCGCTCCATGGTGTCCGCATCGTCCCGCATGTCTGGGGCACGGCGGTTCATATCGCCGCCGCCCTCCAGTTCATGGCAGCGATGGTGCCCAATCCGGTGCGCGTCAACCCGATCGAGCCGATCCTCGAATTCGATCGCACCGAAAACCCGTTCCGACAGGCGGTGATCAAGACGCCGATCGAGCATGACCAGGGGGTCGTCAAAATCCCCGGTGGTCCGGGACTTGGCATCGAAATCGACCGCGATGCGCTTGCCGAGTTCCGGATGAGGGATGATTGAGATGTTGGTCAGAACGCTCTCCGGTCGCCCGCCCAAAAACCCGTTGCCAAAAGGCACGGTCGACACGCAGATGCATATGTATCTGCCCGGCTTTCCCGCCCTTGCTGGCGGGCCCGCACTTCCCGCCGGCGCCCTGCCGGATGCGGATCAATACAGAAAGCTCATGCGCTGGCTCGGTGTAGACAGGGTCATCATCACCCAGGGCAATGCCCATCAGCGTGACAACACAAACCTGATTGCCTGCCTTAACGCGATGGGGCCTTCGGCCCGCGGCGTCGCCGCCTTCGGCGCGGAGACTTCGGAGCGTGAGCTGGATACCCTGTCGGATGCTGGCGTGATCGGCGCAAGGATCATGGATCTGCCCGGCGGCGCCGTCGGCCTTGACGAACTCGAAGCTGTGGATGACCGCGCGGCAGCCCGCGGCTGGATGGTCGCCATCCAGTTCGACGGCAGCAACATCCTTCAGCACGAACCAAGACTGCAGAAACTGAAATCCCGCTGGGTTTTCGACCATCACGGCAAGTTCTTCTCCGGCGCGGCACCAGATGGACCCGAAGTCGCCGCGGTCAAGCGGCTGATCGATGGCGGCAACTGCTGGTTCAAGTTCGCCGGCGTCTACGAATCCTCAAAGACCGGCGGCCCCGATTTTGCCGACGTCGCCGCACTGTCGCGCGCGGTTGTCGCGCATGCGCCCGAACGCGTGGTCTGGGGCAGCAACTGGCCACACAACATTGCAAAGACCAACGCCGACTATCCCGACGATGCCGAACTGACCGACACAGTTCTGGGCTGGCTGCCGGACGCCGGCGCCCGTCATCGCGTGCTCGTCGAAAATCCTGAACGGCTCTTTGGCTTGAAGCCATTCACGGACAGAGGTGCCTGAAGCCACCCGCATTCGTCCGAAGCGAGGAGGCTTCGGCGCTACAAGAAGGAGGAGGACAAAATGAACATCGCAAAAACGCTTTGCCTGGCCCTGGGCGTTGCCCTCAGCGCCGGCACCCTGCAGGCGCAGGAAATCACGCTGCGCTCGGCCGACATCCACCCGGACGGTTATCCGACCGTCGAGGCTGTGAAATACATGGGCGAACTGGTCGCCAAGCGCACCAATGGCCGCATCAAGATCGACGTCACCAACAATGCAGCGCTTGGTAGCGAAAAGGACACGATCGAGCAGACGCGCTTCGGCGTCATCGACATGAACCGCGTCAATGCAGCACCCTTCAACAACCTGGTGCCGCAGACCGTCGTGCTCGGGCTTCCCTTCCTGTTCCGCTCGACCGAGCACATGCACAAGACCGTCGACGGGCCGATCGGCGACGAAGTGCTTGCCGCCTTCGAACCGCACGGCCTGATCGGACTTGCCTTCTACGATTCCGGCGCGCGCTCGTTCTATTCCACCAAGAAGCCGATCGAGAAGCTGGCCGATCTCAAGGGCATGAAGGTTCGCGTCCAGCAGTCGGACCTGTGGATTGCAATGATGGAAGCGTTCGGCGCGAACGCCACGCCGATGCCCTTCGGCGAGGTCTATTCGTCGCTTGAGACCGGTGTCGTCGATGCGGCGGAAAACAACTGGCCGTCCTACGAATCCTCCAGGCATTTCGAGGTTGCCAAGAACTACACTCTGACCGAACATTCCCTCAATCCGGAAATCCTGGTGATCTCGAAGATGAGCTGGGACAAGCTTTCGCCCGACGACCAGAAGGTCCTGAAGGAATCGGCGAAGGAATCGGTGGTGAAGATGCGTGAGCTCTGGACGGCGCGGGAAAAGGCGTCGGAGGAAAAGGTTCGTGCAGCCGGCGCCAACGTCATCACCGTCGACAAGGCCGAATTCTCCGCGGCGATGAAGCCGGTCTACGATCGCTTCGTCACCGACCCACAGATGAAGGACCTGCTCGAGCGGATCCGCGCCATCAACTAGAGCAAGCTGCGTAAAAGTGTGCAGCGGTTTTGCGATGCCGAGATGCGAAAAATCAAGAGCTTAGCGAATCCTGGAGATCGCGACGCGCTTTAGCGGCATCCGATACGCCTGAGTGTCCGGCCCGATCGGTTGGACACTCCACTCGCCGGCAGCCAACGGAGGATAAAGGCAATGTGGCGTTTCTTGCAGGCTGTCAGGCCTGTGCTAGCCCGGCTCAGCCGGCTCTCGCTTTACATCTCAGGCCTCGGCCTCGTCACCATGACGGCAATCGTCGGCTGGCAGGTCTTCGCCCGCTATGTCCTCAACGACACGCCCAGCTGGTCGGAACCCCTGTCGCTGCATCTGATGTCCTGGTTCATCCTGCTCGGCGCGGCCGTCGGCGTGCGCGAGAGCGTGCATCTCGGGCTCGATTTCGTGCGCCATTCGGCATCGCCTGCGACGCAGCGCCTGATGGATATCGTCAGCCTTTCGCTGATCGTGCTCTTTGGCCTGGCCATGAGCTTCTATTCGACCCTGCTTGCCGCCGGCACCTGGGCGGCGACCATCCCCGTGCTCGGCTGGCCGGGCGGCGTCGATTTCTTCCCGATGATCGCAGGCGGCCTGCTGATCGCACTGTTTGCGGCGGAGCGTCTTGCCGACGTTGTGCTGGGCGAAGCGCCCGTCGCCGATGTCGTCATTCAGGAGGCAGCATAGTGGCCTACAGCATTCTCTTCGGCACCTTCACGCTCCTGATGATGATCGGCATGCCGATCGCCTTTTGCCTTGGCATCGCGTCGCTTGCCACCGTCATCTACATGGGGCTGCCGCCGATCGTCGTCTTCCAGCAGATGAACTCCGGCATGAACGTCTTTGCGATGATGGCGATCCCGTTCTTCATCTTCGCCGGCGACCTGATGGTGCGCGGCGGCATCGCCGACCGCCTGATCCGCTTTGCCGCCGGCATCGTCGGGCATCTGCGCGGCGGTCTAGGCCAGGTCAATATCGTCGCCTCGACGCTGTTCGGAGGCATTTCCGGCTCCGCCGTCGCCGACGCATCCGCCGTCGGCGGGTTGATGATCCCGCAGATGGCGGCGCGCGGCTATGACCGCAGCTACGCCGTCAACGTCACGGTCAATGCGGCGATCATCGCATTGATGATCCCGCCCTCCCACAACATGATCCTCTATTCGATCGCAGCGGGCGGCAACGTCTCGGTCGCCGATCTCTTTACCGCCGGTATCCTGCCCGGTCTGCTTCTGGCTGCAGCCCTGATGGTCACAGCCTATGTGGTGGCGCGGAAGAAAGGATATCCGTCGGAACCCTTCCCTGGCCTGCGCCGCCTCGGCTTCTATCTGCTGGCTTCGCTTCCGGGGCTACTCTTGATCGCCATCATCTTCGGCGGCGTGCGCTCCGGCATCTTCACGGCAACGGAAAGCTCTTGCATCGCCGTGTTCTATGCGTTGCTCGTTGCGATCCTCGTCTACCGCGAACTCGATTGGAGCGGCTTCGTCGAGGCGGTGCTGCAGGCGGTGCGCACCACCGCGATGGTGCTGCTGGTGATCGGCACCGCCGCCTCCTTCGGCTGGCTGATGGCGTTCCTGCAGGTCCAGCAGGGAATGGTCGCGGCGATCAGCGCGATCTCCGACAACCCTGTTATCGTGCTTTTGCTCATCAACATCATTCTGCTGCTGCTTGGCACGTTCATGGACATGGCGCCGCTGGTGATCATCAGCACACCGGTGCTTCTTCCTGTCGTCAAGGCGTTCGGGATAGACCCGGTGCATTTCGGCGTGGTGATGATCCTCAACGCCGGCATCGGCCTCAACACGCCGCCGGTCGGCACCGTGCTCTTTGTTGGCTGCGCCGTCGGCGGCATTTCGATCCGCGAGGCGATGCGCACCATCTGGCCGTTCTTCGGCGCAAGCATCGCCGTGTTGATGCTCGTCACCTACATCCCCGGCCTGTCCCTCTGGCTGCCAAGCCTGTTCCGATAGCGCAGGCGCTCTCAAGCCACGGCGATCAATGCGTCGGCGCCTAGAGCAATTCCAGGAAAAGTGTGAAACGGTTTTCCGTCCGGAATTGCGTTATTTCAACGAGTTAGATCATTTCACTGTTTCGGTGAAACAGTGAAATGATCTAGACAAGCGTGTGGATCAGCCGGAACCGTCCAGCTCCGACTGATCCACAATTCGACCGCATTGCCTCGGCATCGCTCCATCGGCACTGGCAAGGAGGCGAATCGCGTGGCTCGGCTGTCGGACGAAAAACGGTTCACCTCGCGCGAAGCGCGCATCGATGCGGCCGCCCACCGGTTGCTCGACCGGCTTCCTGACCGCGGCTTGCTTGGCGGCCTGACGGAGCTGCTGGTCTTCGGCATCAAGCAGGCTTTCGCATGCCTCTTCGGCGGCGCCATGCTGACGCTCATGATTGCAACCAAGCTGTTCTGGCCGGACGCAATCGGCTTTGCCCGCTATGATTTCCTTTTCCTCGCCGCACTCGGCATTCAGCTTCTGATGCTGGCCTTTAAGCTCGAGACCATTGCCGAAGCCAAGGTTATCCTGATCTTCCATATCGTCGGTACGCTCATGGAGATTTTCAAGACGTCCGTCGGTTCCTGGATCTATCCGGAGCCCAGTTTCTTTCGCATCGGCGGCGTGCCGCTCTTTTCAGGATTCATGTATGCCGCCGTCGGTTCCTACCTGGCGCGCGTGACCCGCATTCTCGACCTGCATTACACCCATTATCCGCCCCGCTCTGCGACGGTGCTGCTGGCGCTCGCCATCTATGCCAATTTCTTCACGCACCACTTCGTCATCGACCTGCGTTATCTGCTGTTTGCAATCATCGCGATCCTGTTCTGGCGCACGAATGTGCACTACCGTGTCTTCCGGTTCCGCCACCGCATGCCGCTGCTCATCGGTTTTCTGCTCATCGCTCTGTTCATCTGGTTTGCCGAAAATATCGGAACCTGGTCGCGCGCCTGGATCTATCCCTCGCAGCACGCCGGCTGGACACCGGTATCGCTGCAAAAGCTAGGCGCCTGGTATCTGCTGATGATCCTGTCCTTCGTTCTGGTCACGCTCGTCCACCGGCCGCGATCGCTACAGGCAATGCATCAGCCTCGGCCGGCCCGTGACCCGCAAGCGGTGACCGCTGAAGGGGGCGTCGTCATCCGCGAGGCGCCGCAGATCAGCTCGTGATATCAGCGTAAGATCCGCAAAGAAGGTGCGGCCGTCGTCATTTCAGCACTGCTCTCAGCCGGAGCGCGGCGAAATCGACGAATGCCCTGAGTTTCATCGGCACGAGACCCTGCGGCAGATAGACCAGTTGAACCGGCAGCGCCGGATGTTCGAAGGGTTCCAGCAACGGCACAAGCAAACGATCGGCGACGGCGCGTGCCGCCTGATAGGACAGAACACGCGTCAGGCCGAGGCCGGCAACCGCCGCGTCGACGGCAGCCTCCGCGGTGTTGACCACGAGGCGTGAGTGGATCGGCGTGGCCATCTCGCCCCTCTCATCGGCAAAGCTCCAGCTGCGGTTCGACATCAAACCTTCGAACGTGATGCAATCATGGTCGGCAAGTTCGTGCGGATGGCCAGGCTGGCCATGTCTGGCGACATAGCTCGGGCTCCCATAGACGACACGCCGTATCGTGCCGAGCTTAGTGGCGATCAGGTTGCTGTCCGGCAGGTTGCCGATCCTGAGCGCAACATCGATGTGATCGTCGATGAGGTTGACGAGCCGGTCGCCAAGCGACAAGCGCATGTTGACCTCAGGGTTGGCTTTCAGAAAATCGACGACGACCGGCAACACGTGCAGCCGTCCGAAAACGATCGGCGCCGTCATCGTCAGATCGCCCTTGACCGTCGAGTATTCGCCGGCCGCTACCCGCTCCGCCTCGTCGACCCGAGCAAGAATTTCCCGCGCCGCTTCGACATAGGATCGCCCTGCCTCGGTCAGCTGGATCCTGCGGTTCGTCCTGGTCAGCAATTGCGCACCGAGGTGGGCTTCAAGCTCCGAAACCTTGCGACTGACCGTCGCCAGCGGCATGCGCAGCTGCCGCGACGCGGCAGACAGGCTCCCGCCCTCGATAACACCGAGAAGCACGGTCATTGCATCCAGTCGATCCATCTGCCTTCCAATAATCGAGAGACCATCTATCACGAAGGCACTCTACAGCCAAAATCTGGAAGGGCATAGATTGCTGAAGAAGGCAGTTCATTCCGAACTGCCCGGAAGCGCCGAACGAGCTGCAATGATCCGGCTTTCGCAATCGCCAGACGCTGCCGAGTGACCGCATCATGCATCCGCCGACGCTCCAGATCGACGGACGCCGCTACCAAAGGGAACATGACCATGAAACTCTACCGCCACCCGCTTTCGGGCCACTCGCATCGCGCTCAGCTCTTTCTGGCTCTGCTTGGCGCGCCGCACGAACTCGTCGATGTCGACCTGATGGCAAGGGCGCACAAGGCGCCGGATTTCCTCAAGCTCAACGCCTTCGGTCAGGTCCCTGTGCTCGACGACGACGGCACCATCGTGACGGATTCCAACGCCATCCTCGTTTATCTCGCCAAGAAGCTCGGTCGCACCGACTGGCTGCCGGAAGACGCCGTCGGTGCGGCGAAAGTGCAAAAATGGCTTTCGGTCGCCGCCGGCGAGATCGCCTACGGACCGGCCGCCGCACGGCTCGTCACAGTCTTCGGCGCAAACCTTCGCCCCGAAGAGGTGATCTCCCGAGCGCATCGCATCCTGGAACTGCTCGACGCAGAACTCACTGAGCGTGATTTCCTTTTGGGCAGCCGGCCGACCATCGCCGACGTCGCGCTTTACAGCTATGTCTCCAGCGCGCCCGAAGGAAATGTCGACCTCGGCAACTATGCCAACGTGCGCAACTGGCTGGGGCGGATCGAAGCCCTGCCCGGTTTCGTCGGCTTCCAGAAAACCGCAGCGGGCCTTGCCGCATGATTGTCCTGCCAGGGCGGACTGCTCCGCCCTGGCCTTTCTCATCAGAAAGGAAGCCACCGATGCCGGAGAAGATCGAGCCGACCCACGCCGCGTCCCCCTGGCATGAGGGCGAACTTGCCATTCAACGCAGCCTCGGCGTTGTCGACCGCATGGACGCGCCGGGCCGCAATTTCGTTCGTTCCTTCATGCCCGAGCAGCACCAGCAGTTTTTTCCGATGTTGCCCTTCATCGTGCTTGGAGCCGTCGATCCCGCCGGCGATGTCTGGGCAAGCCTGCGGGCGGGTGAACCGGGCTTCATGCAGGCGCCGGACGCACATGCCCTCAATGTCCAGCTGCCACGCGACCGAAACGACCCGGCCGACGGGGGCATGGAGGATGGCGCCGCCATTGCCATGCTCGGCATCCAGCTGGAAACGCGGCGCCGGAATCGGTTGAACGGCACCATCCGACGGACAGCGGACGATCGCTTTGTTGTCGCTGTCGGCCAGAGCTTCGGCAACTGTCCGCAATATATCCAGCTGCGGGATTTTTCATTCACGCGGGAACCGAACGCTCCACCAAAGGCGCCCCCCGTTCACCTCGACGGTCTCGATGCGCGCGCGAAAGAAATCATCACCAACGCCGATGCGTTCTTCGTCGCCTCCTATGTCGACCGCGACAATGGCTTGCGCCAGGTGGACGTCTCGCATCGCGGCGGCAAGACCGGCTTTGTCCGCGTCGGCGAGGATGACGTGCTGACGATCCCCGATTTCGCCGGCAACAAGTTCTTCAACACGCTGGGCAATTTCATGCTCAACCCCAGGGCGGGCCTGCTCTTCGTCGATTTTGCGACCGGTGACATGCTGCAGATGACAGGTGAAGCTGAGGTGATCCTCACCTCGCCCGAAATCGACGCATTCCAGGGCGCCGAACGCCTTTGGCGTTTTCGACCGCGGCAAGTGGTCTATCGGCCTGATGGCTCGCCGCTTCGCTGGTCTTTCGAACAAGCAGGCTGGTCGCCCAATTCGCTGATGACAGGCGATTGGCAGCAGACGGAAGATCGCCTGCACGCCACTGCCCGCGCCGGAGAATGGCGGCCATTTCGGATCGTGCGGACAGAGGATGAGAGTGCGACCATCCGCTCGCTTTACCTGGAACCTGCCGATGACGCGGGTCTAGCACCGTTCCGGGCCGGTCAGCATCTGTCGATCCGGCTCAAGACGGAAGGCAAGCCGATCGTCCGAAGCTACACGCTTTCGGCCGCCCCCTCAGACGCTGCCTACCGCATCAGCGTCAAGCGCGACGGCACCGTCTCCTCCCTCCTCCATGGCCTCGGCCCCGGCGATGTCATCGAGACGCGCGCACCGGCTGGCAGTTTCGTGATCGACCCGACCGAACGCCGGCCGGCCGTGCTGCTTGCCGCCGGTGTCGGCATCACCCCGATGATCGCGATGTTGCGCCACATCCTCTACGACGGGCTACGCAACCGGCGTATCCGCCCGACATGGCTGTTCCAATCCGCCCGCAGTCTCGATGAACGCGCCTTCAACCAGGAGATCGCCTCCCTCGTCGATGCCGGCCAAGGCAAAATCCGCCTGACGCGCGTGTTCAGCCAAACGGATGGCGCACGCAAGGGCGAGGATTACGACACAGCCGGGCGCATCGACATCCCGTTGCTGCAATCCACCCTGCCCTTCGACGACTACGACTTCTATCTCTGCGGCCCGCGGGCTTTCATGCAATCGCTCTATGACGGACTGCGTGCGTTGAACGTCGCCGACGCCCGCATCCATGCGGAGACATTCGGCCTGTCGTCGCTGACCCGCAACCTCGACGCAGGATTGCCGACGGTGTAGAAGCCGCCTGCCAACACGTCGGTCCGCGTGATTTTTACCGACTCCGGCAAGGAAGCCCGTTGGCAACCGGGCGAAGGTACCCTGCTCGAGCTGGCCGAAGCCCGCGGCCTTTCGCCCGAATATGGTTGCCGCAACGGCAGTTGCGGCAGTTGCAGCACGCGGGTTCTGGAAGGCGAGGTCGCCTATCCCCAGCAACCGTCCTTCGAGGTCGGCCAAGGCGAGGCATTGATCTGCTGCGCCGTTCCGGCGGAAAATGACGGGCAGGCGCTCCAGTTGGCCGTCTAGACCCGCGGCACCGGGGCGCCCGACGACGGGTCAGGACCGTAGCGGCGGGCCATTCGGAGAATCGTGCAAGAATGCCGGAGTGCTGTTCTACCGCTCCATCGACCGGAGAGCGCATGGTGACTTTCAGAACCGGGGACGCCCCGGCCCATCGCGAAAGGAACCAAGCATGTCCGAGCTTCAAGGAAAAGTCGTCGCCATCACCGGCGCCAGCAGCGGCATTGGCGAGGCGGCCGCCCGATATCTGGCCGCCGCCGGTGCCCGCGTCATTCTTGGCGCCCGCCGCACCGATCGTCTGGAAACCCTTGCCGGTGAAATCCGCGCCGCCGGCGGCACCGCCAGCTTCAAGGCGCTGGATGTCACCGACCTTGCCAATATGCAGGCCTTCGTAGCCCATGCCGTTTCCGAGTTCGGACGGCTTGACGTCATCGTCAACAATGCCGGCGTCATGCCGCTGTCGCCACTTTCGGCCCTCAAGGTCGACGAGTGGAACCGGATGATCGATGTCAACATCCGCGGCGTGCTGAATGGCATCGCCGCCAGCCTGCCCGTGATGACCGAGCAGGGCAACGGCCAGATCGTCAACCTGTCGTCGATCGGCGGTCACGCCGTCTCGCCGACCGCCGCCGTCTATTGCGCCACGAAGTTCGCCGTCCGGGCGATTTCCGATGGCCTTCGCCAGGAAACCGATCGCATCCGCGTCAGCGTGGTCTCGCCCGGCGTCACCGAATCGGAACTGGCCGACAGCATCTCTGACGAGACTGCCCGCGGCGCAATGCGCGACTTCCGGCGCATCGCCATCCCGGCCACCGCAATTGCCCGGGCAATCGCCTATGCCATCGAACAGCCCTCAGATGTCGATGTCAGCGAAATCATCGTGCGCCCGACGGCAAGCCCGCACTAATCAGGTACAAGTGGAGCGCCCGCAGATGAACCGCACTTCTCGAACATCGGTGGCATTGGGCCTTGTCCTTTCCGCCCTGTCGCCAGATCCGCCATCCGCACAGGAGAAAACCATGCAACAGGCGCCGCATCCCTATGTCGGCATGTGGGTTACCGAAGACGGCCGCATCCGTCACCACCTGCTGCCTGACGGCCGCTATGACGAAGCGCGCGGCAAAAGGCAGAGCGCCTATCAGGGCCGTTACTGGGTGACCGGCAATCATATCGACTATGTCGACGATACCGGTTTTACCGCCGACGGCGATTTCATCGACGGTGTGCTCTATCATGCCGGCATGATCCTGCGCCGGGAAGATTAGGCCAAAGAGAGCGGCGGCTGGCGGCATCCGCCGCTGCCGCACCAATTATCCCGTTGAACTTGCGCCCGGAAAAGGTCAGCCTCTGCCGGACGCCAATCCCGCATAAAGGAAAACGTCCTTGGGCGATCTCGACGAATTCCAGTACCTGATGGAGCGCAACAGCGGCATCGACGGCGTGCTGTCGACGGCGATACCGCGCCTCATCCTGATCCGATCGTCGAGCCCAACCGAGCCGATCCATACGTTACATGAACCCGCCGTCTGCTTCATCGCGCAAGGATCCAAGCAGGTGATGCTGGGCGAGACGGTCCACACCTACGATCCAAACCGGTATCTCACCGTTTCCGTCGACCTGCCGGTCATCGGCCAGGTCATCGACGCGTCACCGGAAAAACCCTATCTCTGCCTGCGCCTCGACCTCGACCCGACGATGCTGAGCGCATTGGTGCTCGAGGCTGGCCACTCGCCGATCGATGGCGGCGTGCCCGGACCCGGGCTGTTCCTCAGCGACACCACCGCCGAGCTGCTCGACGCGATCGTCCGGCTGCTGCGCCTGCTCGACCGGCCGGAGGAAATCGCCGTGCTGGCGCCGCTGGCGGAACGCGAGATCCTCTACCGTCTGCTGATGGGTGAGCAGGGTCACCGACTGCGCCAGATCGCCCGCTCCGAGAGCAAGCTGACCCAGGTCAACCGCGCGATCGACCTCATCAAACGCGACTTCCGCAAGCCGCTGCGCATCGAAGATCTGGCAGCAAAAGCCAATATGAGCCTCTCGTCCTTTCATCAGCATTTCAAGGCGGTGACGGCGATGAGCCCGCTGCAATATCAAAAGCAGCTCCGGCTGCAGGAGGCTCGACGATTGATCCTCAGCCAGGCGATCGATGCGGCCACGGCCGGGCATCATGTGGGCTACGACAGTCCTTCGCAGTTTTCGCGCGAATACGCCCGCCTTTTCGGTGCGCCGCCGCTACGCGACATCGCGCGGCTGCGGGCTGCACCTTCCTATCTGCTTGAGGCCTGAATCGCTTCAGGTGCTGGAACCGCGCCGGCACTTTGGCTATTGATAACGCAGACTGCGCCAAGCCACCGGCAGCTCCAGAGCGGGACCCGTTATGAACGACCAACAGATCCGCGACATCATCCTCTGGCTGTCGGAAGAGGGCCTCAAGGGCCTGCAAGAACCCGAGATGCTTGCCGGCTTCTGCGAGCGCTGCATTGCCGCGGGCATGGACATTGCCCGTGGCCAGGGGCTGATCGACACGTTGCATCCGGAATTCGAGGGCCGGGCCTTCCAGTGGAACCGCGAAAGCGACGTGGCGCCGGAGGTCGTGCAATATTCCTCGACCACCGGCGGAGAAGCGCAGGCGAATTGGCATCGCTCGATCTTCTACCACATGCTGACGGCGTGCGAGCCGGAGCGGCGCGTGCGCCTCGCCGACGAGCGCTCGGTGCAATATCATGTGCTCGACCGCCTGAAGGCGGAAGGCCACACCGATTGCATCAACATGATCCATCACTTCACCGACCAGGGCCGCGTCGGCGAGATGGATTGCTTCTATTCCTACTGGACCACACGCCGGCAAAGCGGCTTTGCCGAAGAAGAAATCGCCGCCCTTCGCATTCTCCTGCCGACCCTTGCGCTGGCGGTAAAGACCACGTCCTGCGTCCGGATCATCAGCACACTCGCCGATGTCTATCTCGGCGCCGATGCCGGCCGGCGCGTGGTCGAAGGCAGCATCGTGCGCGGCGAGGCCGAGCGCATCGAAACCGTCATGTGGTTTTCGGACCTGCGCAACTACACCCGGATCTCCGACGCAGCCGCCCCGGAAGACATCATCCCCTTCCTCAACGATTATTCGGGGATGGTCATCTCAGCCATCCACGATCACGGCGGCAGCGTGCTCAAGCTGATCGGCGACGGCGTACTTGCCATCTTCAATGCCGACGAGCCAACGACTGCCTGCGCGAACGCAACCGCCGCCGAGCGGCAATTGCGGCGCATGCTGGTGGCGTTGAATGCGCGCCGGCAGGAGGAGGGAAAGCCGACGACCGACGTCTATCTCGGCCTGCACATCGGCGAGGTCTTCTACGGCAATATCGGCAGCCAGAACCGTCTCGACTTCACCGTCGTCGGCCCCGCGGTCAACGAAGTCAGCCGTATCGCCTCGATGTGCCGCTCGGTCGAACGACAGGTGATCATGTCGGCGGATTTCGTCGAGGCCTGCCCGCCTGAGCTTCAGGCAGACGCTGTTTCGCTCGGACGTTTTGCCCTGCGGGGGATTGCCCGAGCAAAGGAACTGTTCACCTGGGATCCAGAACTGCCGACGGATTGATGCACATTATCGATCGCGACCCTCGGCGAACACGCCAGCCAGCCAGTCGATGAAGACGCGCACCCGCGGCGAAAGCTGGCGGTTGCGCGGATAGAGCAGGAAAACCGGCGTCGGCGTCGGACGGCAGTTTTCAAGCACCTCGACCAGCGTACCCTCGTGGAGATCTCGCTCGACATGGTAACGCGGCACCTGAATGAGCCCGAGCCCCAGCCTTGCGGCAGCAACGAAGCTTTCGGCGGCGTTAACCGCGACCGTCACCGGCAGTGCGACATATTCGACCTTGCCCCCAATCTGGAATTCGAGCGGTATCGGAGCGCCTGAAGTCGACGAACGAAAGCCGACCATGCGATGCCCTTCCAGGCTATCGAACCTTTCGGGCCTGCCGTGGCGGGCGATATAGTCGGGTGACGCACAGGTGATCTCATCGAGCATCGTCATGCGCCGCCCGATCATCTCGCTGTCCTGCGGCTCGCCGACCCGCAGCACACAATCGATGCCTTCCCGAATGAGATCGACCAAACGGTCGCCCTCGCTCATGTAGAGTTCGATCTCAGGGTAGGTCGCGAGAAAGGCGGGCAGGCTCGGCAGCACGAAGTGGCGTGCCAGCGTTCCATGCACGTCGATGCGAAGCAGGCCTTTGGGCCTGGCGCCGGCAAAGGCGCCTTCGGCATCTTCGATATCGTCGAGAATGGAGATGCAGCGCTGGTGATAGGCAGCACCGTCCAATGTCGGGCTAACATGGCGCGTCGTGCGCTGCAGCAGGCGAACACCCAGCCGTGCTTCCAACTGCTTAACCGCATCGGTCACCGTCGAGCGCGGCAGGCCAAGATCATCAGCGGCCTGCGTGAAACTGCGCCTCTCGACGACGCGCGAGAACACGCGCATGGCATCGAACCTGTCCATTTGTTCGTAATCTCCGGATTATGTTGCCGGATTATGCATGATTATCCGAGTCACGAAAGACGTCATCTTCTCCTCACCAACAAGCCAAGCGCTTCACAACGAAGGAGAAACATCATGCAGGAACACACCAACAGGGTCGCCATCGTTACCGGCGCCTCGCGCGGCATCGGTGCGGCGATTGCCGAACGCCTGGCCGCCGACTGCCTCACGGTCGTCATCAACTATGCCGGTGACGCCGCCTCCGCCGAGAAGTTGGCACGAAAGATCGAGGAAAAGGGCGGCCGCGCCCTGACCGCCAGGGCCGATGTTGCCGATCCGGAAGCGGTGAAGCGCCTGTTCGACGCAACCGAGGCTGCTTTCGGCGGCATCGACATACTGATCAACAACGCTGGCGTGCTGAAGACCGCGGCACTTGCCGAAACCAGCGACGAGGAATTCGACCGTCACTTCGCCATCAACACCAAGGGCACCTTCAACACCCTGCGAGAAGCATCAAAACGCATGCGCAGCGGTGGCCGCATCGTCAACTTCTCCTCGACGACCCTCGCCCTCAACCTGCCGGGTTATGCGGTCTACAACGCCACCAAGGCGGCAGTTGAGGCGCTAACACACGTCTTTGCCAAGGAGCTTCGCGGCCGCGACATCACCGTCAACGCCGTGGCGCCAGGTCCGATTGCAACCGATCTGTTTCTGTCGGGCAAGAGCGAAGAGCTTGTCGCCCAGTTTGCCAAGATGCCGCCGCTTGAGCGGCTCGGTCAGCCGGACGACATAGCCAGTGTCGTGGCCTTCCTTGTCGGTCCCGATGCTGGCTGGGTCAACGGTCAGATCCTGCGCGCCAACGGCGGCGTTGCCTGACATCCGCGCCCATCCCTTCCCGTACCCCTTTTCGAACGAAGGAGCAGAACCATGTCTTCAGTCATTCTTGTCACCGGCGCCGGCTCCGGCATCGGCAGGCTTTCCGCCGAAGCACTTGCTCGCGCCGGACATACCGTCTACGCCTCGATGCGCGGCATCGACGGTCGTAACAGCGACCGCGCTTCAGAGATGCGCGCCGCCGCCAAGCGCGGCGGATACGATCTGCGCCCGCTCGAACTCGACGTATTGTCGCAGCCCTCCGCGGACGCCGCCGTTGCGACGATCATCACCGAGAAGGGCGGCATCGACGTCGTCATGCACAACGTCGGTCATCTCGTCATCGGTCCGGCCGAGGCGTTCACGCCGGAAGAGCTGGTCAAGGTCTTCGACACCAACCTCTTCGGCGTGCAGCGGGTCAACCGTGCCGTACTGCCGGAAATGCGCAAGCGTGAACACGGGCTTGTCCTGTGGATCAGCAGCACCACCACCAAAGGCGGTTTCCCGCCCTTCCTCGGACCCTATGCAGCTGCCAAGGCGGCGATGGATTCTCTTGCCGTTACCATGTCCTACGAACTGACGCGTTTCGGCGTCGAGACCTCGATCGTCGTGCCGGGCGCCTTTACCCGCGGGACCAATCATTTCCCAACCGCCGGGCGCCCGGCGGACGAGGAAACGGTCGCGGCCTACGCCCGCTATGAAGGTCTCCTGGACCAGGTCGGCGAGCGCCTGAGCGAGTTGACGCCTGCTCATGCCGATCCACGGGCCGTTGCCGACGAAGTCGTGCGCATCGTCGGCCTGCCGGAGGGCTCGCGCCCCGCGCGATCGGTCATCGATTTCGTCGGAGACGGTGCTGCGGAAGTGATCGAGGTCGCCGAGCGCATGCGCATCGACTTCGCCCGGCGCATCGGCATCGCCGACCTGCTGTCGATCGAAAAGACCCAAGCCTGACCTTGGCTGTCCGGTGAAAGCGCCCATTAAACCCATTTCGAGGATATGTCATGACCGCACAAACAGAACCAACCGACCGAGTGCCCTTCGCCTGGAAATTCAATCTGCTGACGCTCGTAGCGGCAACAACGGCCGCTGTCGCTGCCACGACTTCAGCAAGCGTCGGCTGGCCCGTCTGGGCGATGTTCATGGGGTGGGTCGCGTTCTTTACCCGCGGTCACATGGCACGTGAGGCATTGACCAGCTACATCTGCCTTGCCGTCGGCATCGCCATCGGCATGGCTGCGACCCTCGCGCTCCGGGCTTTGATGCCTGCAATGGGGGCGCTGGCCTTCGGGCCGGTCGTCTTTGTCGTCGCGATGATTGTGGTGTCCTTGCGTGCAACCGCCCCCGTCAACAACGTGCCTGCCTATTTTCTTGGCCTGATCACATTCTTCGCGGCGCATCTGGAACCGGGATGGTTCGCGTTTTGCGAACTGGCTGGTGTCGCCGGCCTCGGCTGCGCGGCCGCATGGGCGGCGCATCGTCTGCAGGGGGCCATCGGGCGCTGACCACCACGGCTCCGGCGCAAGCGCCGGGGCTTTCCCTTGCTGGCCGAGCGATCAATACGAAAGGTCGAACCGTCCGTTCGAATTACTGGCTTACTGCACCGGCGGAAAGCCGGGACTGGTGGCGCTGCCAGAGTTCGGCCTGTACCTCGGCCTGAAATGCCATGACCTGCTCACGCATTTCCGCGTCGGAGCAGCCGAGCGCAAGCAACTCGTCGGCAAGTGCCCGGCATTCCCGCCGCCAATATTGCACGGCGTCGTCACCATGGAGGTCTTCGAGTTCGGCAGCACAGATGCGAATGGTGCTCAGTCTTCTTGCCATCGGAAACGGGACGACATCACGTCCGCCAAACACCGCCGCTTCATCTGATCTATCGCCTGCCATTGCTTCATTCGCTCCCCTGCTGATTCCCTCTTCTACGGAGCTTATGGTTAACGTTTTCTTCCCTTTCCCACGTTCCGTCTCATCCGGGGATTACATGCCCGGGTTGGTGCGCTTTGTGACAGCATTGATTCGCTTTTTCGGTCGCATATCTGTTGGCATCCGGGTAAAAACATGACATTTGAACTCAGATTTTACGGCCGTTCGCAAGCGGCTGCCCATGTGAGTGCGGTTGTCATGTTGAAGCGCTTCTTCGCGTTCTACCGGCCCTATCGCGGCCTCTTCATTCTCGACTTCACCTGCGCGGTGTTGTCCGGCCTGCTGGAGCTCGGCTTTCCGGTCGCGGTCAAGCTGTTCGTCGACCAGCTGCTGCCGAGCCAGGAATGGACGCTGATCCTGCTCGCCTCCGTCGGCCTTCTCGTCGTCTATCTCGTCAATACCGGCTTGATGGCGACGGTCACCTATTGGGGACACATGCTCGGCATCAACATCGAAACCGATATGCGCCGCATGGCTTTCGATCATCTGCAGAAGCTTTCCTTCAGTTTCTTCGACAACCAGAAGACCGGCCATCTCGTCGGGCGCCTGACGAAGGACCTGGAAGAGATCGGCGAAGTCGCCCATCACGGCCCCGAGGACCTGTTCATCGCGATCATGACCTTCATCGGCGCGCTGCTTTTGATGATGACCGTGCATTGGCAACTGGCGCTGATCACGGCAGCCGTCGTGCCGATCACTGCCTGGGTCACCAGCCGTTACGGCGGCCGCATGGCCAGCAACTTCCGCAATCTTTATGGCCGCGTCGGCGACTTCAACGCCCGCATCGAGGAAAATGTCGGCGGCATCCGTGTAGTCCAGGCCTTCGCCAACGAAGAGCACGAGCGCAGCCTGTTCGAGACCGACAATCAGAACTACCGCCAAACGAAACTTGAGGCCTACCGCATCATGGCCGCCAGTACCTCGCTCAGCTACATGAGCATGCGGCTGACGCAGTTGATCGTGATGATCACCGGCAGCTACTTCGTGCTGACCGGACAATTGAGCAACGGCGGCTTCATCGGTTTCCTGCTTTTGGTCGGCGTCTTCTTCCGCCCGGTTGAGAAGATCAATTCGGTCATCGAGACCTATCCCAAGGGCATCGCCGGCTTCAAACGCTTCATCGAGCTGATGGAGACCGAGCCTGACATCGAGGATCGTCCGGGCGCCGTCGACGTGTCCGGCCTGCGCGGCGACATCACCTATCGCAACGTCTCATTCGGCTACAGCCCCGACAAGCCGACCATCGCCAACATCGACCTGACGATCAAAGCCGGAGAAACCGTGGCCTTTGTCGGCCCCTCGGGCGCCGGCAAGACGACGATCTGCTCGCTGCTGCCGCGGTTCTACGAGGTCGCCGAAGGCAGCATCACCGTCGACGGCGTCGACATTCGTGACATCAAGCTCGCCTCGCTTCGCGGGCAGATCGGCATCGTGCAGCAGGATGTTTTCCTGTTCGCCGGCACGATCCGCGACAACATCGCCTATGGACGTCTCGGCGCAAGCGAAGCCGATATCCTCGATGCCGCTCGCCGGGCCAAACTCGACGGCATGATCGCGGCTCTGCCCGACGGCATGGACACGGTCATCGGGGAGCGCGGCGTCAAGCTATCCGGCGGTCAGAAGCAGCGCCTGGCAATCGCCCGGATGTTCCTGAAGAACCCGTCAATCCTGATCCTCGACGAGGCGACGTCGGCGCTCGACACGGAAACCGAAAAGGCGATCCAGCAATCGCTTGCCGAACTTTCCAAAGGTCGAACCACACTGGTCATCGCCCACCGCCTGGCGACGATCCGCGATGCCGACCGCATCATCGTCGTCGACACGAACGGCATCAGCGAACAAGGACCACACGACACGCTGCTCGCCGCCAAGGGCACCTATAGCCGGCTTTATCACGCGCAAGCCGGATTGCGTTGAGGCCGGCGCAGCGCGGTTGCACTTGCGTTGACGGAGCGGTAGGTACGAAGCCGATCCGCCCGTCCGGGCGGCAGGTTTCCTTCCCGACCGACTGGCCCCATCGACTGGGCCTACCGACTGGCCCCACCGACTGGCATTGCGCACCATGAACACCCTGGATTTTCCCGCCCTCGAACGAGCCGTCCTCGCCTTGCCGCAGCAATACAGGGGGCCTGGCGGCGTCGTCGGTGTCGTCAGGGACGGCGAGGTCATCCTCAAGCACGTCTGGGGCTATGCCGATCTTACGGCGCGCAAGCCGATGACGGCAGGCACGCTGCTGCCGATCTGCTCGATCAGCAAACAGTTCACCTGCGCGGTGCTGCTCGACACGGTCGGCGATCCCGCCAAGCTCGATGGCGCACTCGATGCGTACCTGCCGCTGATCGAAGGCAAACGTCCGAGCGTGGCGCATCTCTGCCACAACCAGTCTGGCCTGCGCGACTACTGGGCCCTGACGGTGCTGCAGGGCGCCATGGCCGACGGCGTCTTCCGCCGTGAGCACGCCCGGCCGCTGCTGTCGCGCGCCCGCTCGACGCATTTCGAGCCCGGCACGCGCTATTCCTATTCGAACGGCAACTACCGTATCCTGGCCGACCTCATCGAAGATTTTTCGGGTCGATCGTTGTCCGAGCTCTACGACCGCAGCACTTTCGGTCCGGCCGGCATGACCACGGCCGCCCTCACCCCCGATACCAGTATCTCGCCGAACGGCGTCGTCGGCTACGAGGGCAATGAGACCACAGGCTATTTCGAGGCCGCGAACCGGATCTATTGGGCGGGGGATGCCGGTATTTCGGCGACGCTTGACGACATGCTCGCCTGGGAGCGCTTCATCGATCGTACGCGTGACGACGAAGCCGGCCTCTACCGCAGGCTTTCCGCGCCGCAGACCTATGCGGACGGGCGGGCAGCAACTTACGGCTTCGGCCTTGCCCACGAACGGATCGGCGACGTCGCGATCACCGGCCACGGCGGCGCCTTGCGCGGCTTTCGCAGCCGTCGCCTTCATGCGGCCAGTGAGCGCCTCTCGATCGTCGTGATGTTCAACCACGAGGCCGACGCCCATGCCGCGGCGACGGCACTGATGAAGGCCGCGCTCGGTCACCGCGATGCCGAGGCGGCAGCCGGCGACTGGAATAGCGAACAGTTCGGCACCTATCTCGAACCGGAGACCGGCCTGGCGCTGTCGACGCGGCCGTTGGGATCGGGGCGGCTTGAACTGCGCTTCGCGACGGCAGGAGAATCGCTGCAGATCGCAGCGGACGCTATCGCCCGCTCCGGAGCGGTTTCGTTGACGCCGAACGGCACCGGCCTGCACATGGCGCGTGAGCGCGAGAACCTGCAGACGACGGCCGAGAGGGTTGCCGGCAAGGCAAAGCCTGACATAGCCGGTCGTTACCACTCCGCAGAACTCGACGCCGACATCGATATCGTCTCGACCAGCGGCATCTTCTTTGCCGGTTTTAATGGCATGCTCGGCAAGGGTGCGATGCATGCGATGCGGCCGTTTGCCGATGATGTCTGGCTGCTCAGCTGCAAGCGCTCAATGGACGCGCCGGCGCCCGGGGACTGGACCGTACGGATCCACCGCAACGGACAGGGTGTCATTTCCGGCCTGACGATCGGATGCTGGCTTGCCCGGCAGATCGACTATATCAAGGTCGACTGAACGACGGTTCCGAGGCTTCGCGACAGGCGCCGGCAGCCAGAGATAGATGGAGACGACCCGAAGTGAGGCAGAAACGGCCGGCAGCAGGACAAGGCGAAGGCACTGGACGCATGACCGGCGACATCGGCAAGCGCGTCACCATCGCCCGTGCCCTTTCCAAGCTTGGCTACTGCTCGCGGACGCAGGCGGAAAAGCTGGTGCTTGAGGGCCGGGTCAGCATCGGCGGCCGCAAGACCACCGATCTCGCCCAATGGGTCGATATCGAAAAAGACCGCATCGCCGTCGACGGCAAGGCCGTTCTGGCGGAAGACAAGATCTACCTGATGCTCAACAAACCGCGTGGCCTGGTGACGACACGGCACGACCCGGAGGGGCGCCCAACCGTCTTTGATTGCCTGAGCGAGAGCGATGCACAGTTCCTCTCGCCGGTCGGTCGGCTGGACAAGGCGAGCGAGGGCCTGCTGCTCTTCACCAACGACACCGTGCTCGCCCAGCGCCTGCTCGACCCGGAAACCCATCTCGGCAAGGTCTATCATGTGCAGGTCTCGGGCGAGATCGGCGACGCCAAGCTCCGGTCGATGGTCGACGGCATCGACGAGGGCGGCGAGCATTTGCGCGCCGGGCGTGCCGAACAGTTAAGAGGCGGCGAGAAGAACAGCTGGATCGAGGTCGAGCTGCACGAAGGGCGCAATCGCCAGATCCGCCGCATGCTCGACGTCCTCGGCTTCGAGGTGCTGCGGCTCGTGCGCGTCTCGATCGGCGACATCGCGCTCGGAAAGCTTGCGAAAGGCGCGACGCGTCCGCTGACAACAGACGAAGTGCAGTATCTGAGGCAGCGTACGGGACAGCAATAGCCGCCGAACGGTCGTACGCGGGCAGCGTCGCCACGACCACGGGTGATCCACGGCGCCCGCAATGGGTGGAAATCCACCCACCAAGCGAGCCTCTTGTTTCCGAATCCACCCAAAACCAGACAACCGGCGGCAGAAATGCACGGCAACGCACGGCGAACCCGTTGTCTGTGCTAAGATTGCCTCTGCAAATGGGTCAACCAGAATCGGCATGGGAGGAGCCTTGCCGGCTGGTCGATGTTTCATCCGGGAGGAAAAGATGAAAACCCTGAATGCGCTTCTTGGCGCCGTTGCCGCGCTGTCCCTGTTTGCCGCTTCCGCCAATGCGCAGACCTATCCCGAACGCTCGATCACCATGGTCGTTCCGTTCTCGGCCGGCGGCCCGACGGATACCGTCGCACGCCTCGTCGCCGAATCCATGTCGAAGGATCTCGGCCAGCAGATCATCGTCGAAAACGTCGGTGGCGCCGGCGGCACGTTGGGCGCCGGTCGCGTTGCCCAGGCCGATCCGGATGGCTACACGGTCCTGCTCCACCATATCGGCATGGCAACCAGCGCCACGCTCTACCGCAAGCTCGCCTATGACACGCTGAACGCGTTCGAATATGTCGGTCTTGTCACCGAAGTGCCGATGACGATCGTCGCGCGCAAGGATCTCGAGCCGACCGATCTCAAGGGCCTCGTCGAATACGCAAAGGCCAACAAGGACACGGTCACCGTTGCCAATGCCGGCATCGGCGCTGCCTCGCACCTCTGCGGCATGATGTTCATGAGCGCCATCGAAACGCCGCTCACCACCGTTCCCTACAAAGGCACCGGTCCGGCAATGACCGATCTGCTCGGCGGTCAGGTCGACATCATGTGCGACCAGACCACCAACACCACCAAGCAGATCCAGGGCGGCACGATCAAGGCCTATGCCGTCACTTCGCCTGAACGTCTCAAGGTCTTCCCGGACCTGCCGACGACAACGGAAGGCGGCCTTCCGGGGCTGCAGGTCGGCATCTGGCACGGTGTTTATACGCCGAAGGGCACGCCGGCCGAAGTCAACGAGCGGCTGTCGAAGTCGCTGCAGGTGGCTCTCAAGGATCCGAACGTCGTTGCCCGCTTCGGCGAACTCGGCACGGTACCGTCGAGCGAAGCCGACGCCACCCCGGCAGCGCTGAAGGCCAAGCTTGAAAGCGAAATCACCCGCTGGAAGCCGGTCATCGAAGCCGCCGGCCAGTACGCCGACTAAATTGAGACGCTGCCCGCCACGATCCTTAAGCCCAAGCGGCCCGGATCGTGGCGGGTTTGTCGCCTGAGGCAGGGCATAAGGCATCGCCGGAGGGTAATCGCGCCGGCCGTCGGCTTCGGTTACACTTCAAGGTGTCATCCGATCGTCAGCCGCAAGACGTCACTGGCAACTGGCAGTCCGAGCTTGAGTTCGACCCTTCCCGATCGGCGCTCAGCCAAAAAAAACCAAATGGGGACACGATGAAATCAATCTCCTTCGACACCACCAATGCGCTCTGTGGCGGCCTCCTGACGGCCGTCGGGCTGTTCTTCGCCTGGCAGGCGTTCAACCTCGAACTCGGCACCGCATTCCGCATGGGGCCGGGCTATTTTCCGCTGGTGCTGGCCGTCATCCTGACGCTTCTCGGTATCGTGATCCTCGTTCAGTCGACCCGGGTCCAGGGAGAGCCGATCGGGGCTATCGCCGTGCGCGGCATGCTGTTCATCCTGCCGGCACCGATCTTCTTCGGCCTGACGGTTCGTGGACTGGGCTTCGTCCCGTCGTTGTTTTTTACAGCGCTCATCGCCTGCTTTGCCTCCGGCCGCATGAAACCGCTGACCGCACTCGCACTATCGCTGGCACTGACGGCTTTTTCCGTCGCGGTCTTCAGCTACGGCCTCGGCTTGCCCTTCCAGCGCTTCGGCCCCTGGACCCAGTTCTAGGAGAGGGATGATGGATCTATTCAGCAATCTTGCACTCGGTTTCACCACGGCCGCCTCGCCGGAAAACCTGCTCTTCTGCCTGATCGGCGTTCTGCTCGGCACGCTGATCGGCGTGCTGCCCGGCATCGGGGCAACGGCGACCATCGCCATGCTGCTGCCGATCACCTTTCAGCTGGAGCCGGTCTCCTCGCTGATCATGCTCGCCGGCATCTATTACGGCGCACAATACGGCGGCTCGACCACGGCGATCCTCATCAACATGCCGGGAGAATCCTCGTCTGCCGTCACCGCGATCGACGGTTACCAGATGGCCCGCAAGGGCCGCGCCGGTGCCGCACTGGCAATCGCCGCGCTCGGCTCGTTCTTCGCGGGCACGGTCTCGACCTTCCTGGTCGCGGTGTTCGCCCCGCCCCTGACCGAGATCGCGCTGAAGTTCGGCGCGGCAGAATATTTCTCGCTGATGATCGTCGGCCTCGTGTCGTCGGTCGCGCTGGCGCACGGATCGATCGTCAAGGCCTTGGCGATGGTGGCGCTCGGCCTCTTGCTCGGCCTCGTCGGCACCGACATCTACACCGGCACGCCACGCTTCACCCTGGGGATCCGGGAATATTCGGACGGCCTGAATTTCGTCGCCCTGGCGGTCGGCGTCTTCGGCATCGCCGAAATCCTGCGCAACCTCGAAAACGAGCGCACGCGCGAAGTGCTGATGGCCAAGGTCACGGACCTGATGCCGACGCGCGACGACTTCAAGCGTATGGTCGGCCCGGTTCTGCGCGGCACCGCGATCGGCTCGGCGCTGGGCATTCTGCCCGGCGGCGGCGCCATCCTCGCGGCCTTCGCCTCCTATACCGTCGAAAAGCGCGTCTCCGACCGACCGGAAGAATTCGGCCACGGCGCCATCGCCGGCGTCGCCGGCCCGGAAAGCGCCAACAACGCCGGTGCCCAGACCTCGTTCATCCCGTTGTTGACGCTCGGCATCCCGGCAAACCCGGTCATGGCGCTGATGATCGGCGCGATGATCATCCAGGGCATCGTACCCGGGCCCAACGTTGCAGCAGAACAGCCGGCGCTCTTCTGGGGCATCATCGCCTCGATGTGGATCGGCAACCTGATGCTGGTGGTGCTGAACCTGCCGCTGATCGGGCTGTGGGTGCGGCTGTTGAAGATCCCGTACTATGTGCTCTTCCCGATCATCATGGCGTTCTGCTCGATCGGCGTCTACAGCGTCAACTCCAACGTCTACGACCTCTACGCCGTCGCCTTCTTCGGCCTCGTCGGCTACCTGCTCTTGAAGCTGCGCTGCGAACCGGCTCCGCTGCTGCTCGGTTTCGTGCTTGGTCCGTTGCTGGAAGAAAACCTGCGGCGGGCGATGATCCTGTCGCGCGGCGATCCGACCACCTTCGTCACGCGGCCGATCAGCGCGATCCTGCTGTTGATCGCAGCCATGGTGCTGGTGGTGGTGTTCCTACCGAGCGTCAAGGCCAAGCGCGAGGAGGTTTTCGTCGAGGAAGAATGATCGACGGGATGCGGCATTCTGCCCCTGCGCGGTTTGCCACATTGAGGTTTGTCAATAACGTCGCCTATCCCTGAGCCATCAGATTGGCACGGGGATAGGCAAACCGAATGAAGCCTCGCACGAGGATCAGAATGCAGCAGGTCACGCGCATGTTTTGCGCAATGGCCGTGCTGCTTCTCGGCTTCGCGCACCAGGCGCCCGCAGGGGCAACGGCGCTTTCCGCGACGGCGCGGGCACAGTTCGCGCTGCCCGACGGTTCCCTGCCCGACCTCTGCCTGCCCACAGCCGCCGACGACGACGGCAACGGCAAACAACTCTCCCACAGCCACTTCTGCGGCGCCTGTCGCATCTTCTGGGCTCACTTGCCCGCACCTGCCGATGCTGCGCGCACCATCGTGCGCAAGTCCGAGACGGTACTGCCGCCGGAACAGCCGATTGCATCCGCGAGGTCACAGCTCCCGCCCAATGCCAGCCCACGCGGGCCGCCAGCATCGAGCTCCCACGCCTGAGCCCCTGTCACGACCGATCGTGACCGAACGCTGATGTCTGATCTCCACGCGTCGCTCAGCGACGATGCCGACGAGATCGCAATACGGATCGCCACCATGCCCGATACGATCACTTTCGCGGAAACAACACTTCCGCCCCCGCCCACGGCGGCCTTTTCGACGACCAAGCTCTCGCCCAACCGGCAGCGACTGGTAGGAGAGCACGCCACTCTGCTCTTCCAGGGAGGGCGAAACCGCCATCTCTATCGCGTCGTCGACGGCTGTGTCGCGCTGTCGCAATTGCTCGACGACGGCCGTCGCCAGATCACCGACGTGCTCGGCCCGGGACGGCTCTTCGGCTTCACCCATGACGGCCGCAATATCGCCACTGCCGAAACGCTGACCTTCGCCCGGATAGAGACGCTTGCCGGCAGCCAGATCGAAGACAGCGACCACGGGCCAGGTGTCGCCGCCGAGCTCAAGGCGACGCTGCACCGGATGCAGGCACACGCAACCCTGCTTGGCCGCAAGACAGCAACCGAGAAGGTTGCAACCGCGCTCATCGATCTTGCCGACCAGTTCGCATGGCGCGGTCGCGCCGGAAGCGCCGCCCGGTTCAGCTTCAACCTCTATCTCTCGCGCGCCGACCTGGCTGACTGGCTGGGCCTGACGGTCGAGACCGTCAGCCGCTGTCTCAACCGTTTCAAGCGCGACGGCCTGATCGACTTCAGCCACCCGAAGACGGTGCGCATCCTCGAAGAACTGCACTTGCGGACGATGGCAGGGCTGGTGCGCAGAGACTGACACTCGCGCAAAACCAGCTATCCCAACAGATCACAGCGGGCTTCGCGCCCGCCCCGAAAGAAAGGCTTGAAAACAATGATTGCGAAGATGGTCTATCACGTGCCGGTGTTCGGCTGGATGCTCAAGGAAGCGGCGCACGGCTCCGGCACCGCCAAGGTGCTGTTCCTCATCAACTGTATGCTGATCTGGCTGCTGGCGATCATTGCCTTCGGTTATCCTGCCATCATCATTCCGGCGCTCGCCTTGGTGCCGACGGTCTTCGTACTCCTGATCCTGATCACCACAGGCTAGCGGGCGCCGATCGCATGAGAGCCTGTGGCTGTTGCGAGAAAGACACGCGACATGATCGTGGATTGCGACCAATTCGGCGCGCCGGGGGCGTGGAATTCGCTGCTCGACACGCACCTGGCGGGCGTGATCATCGAGACCGTACTTTCGGCTCATGCGCATGCATCCGCAACGGACGCCACGGCGAAGCGATAAATTGTCTCCCCTTTGGCGACAGCCGCAGTTGCTCGAGGGGGGGTGCCATTATGGCTGAGAGACATGTCATTGGTCCGGGCGGGCATAACATCGAAGTGGTTTGCCACGAACCCGAGGCAAAACACTTCCATCGAGGGGACACTCAGGGCCGGCTCTACCCACTTGCGGCCGCCCTTCATGTCAAACGCTGCATGTCTGCTTCCAGACCCAAAAGCCGACAACGGATCAACGCCCTGACTTTTCCTCGGCGATTTCGCCATCCAGCGTGATCAGATGACTTTTGCAGACCGCTTTTACCAGCCCGTGAAGAACCTGCGTACGCTCAATCAGGAAAGAAAGCGCCTCTTCGCTTATCTGGTAATGCTTGGAGTACCGCGCCTTCACATAGGCCTCATTGATTGTATTGAACCAGGCCGAATAGCGCTGCCGGTCTTGTGGCCAGGCGTCTGCGAGCCGCCGGTCCAGATCTTCGGCAAAACCGCGCAGGGACCGCAGGTTGTGCGTCGGTGGACCGTAGTTTTTCAGCACGAGAAGCACAGTTGAGTAGGCATGCTCGATCGCTTGATGGAGCTGGAACGCAGCGAGGGCGACGTCGCCTTCGGATATGCAAAACCGCGCAACCTTGAGGAAGCCTATGGCATGCGGAAGTCGGCTTTCATAATGTTCGCGTGCGATCTTGAACTGCTGTTCAAGGCTGATCGGCCTCGGTTCCACCAGCGGCTCACTATCGAGCTCGTAAAGCACAATGCCTTGCTGGCGAATGTCGCAGAAGAAGTCCTTTCCGCGCCTGAGCTCCTCGTTCACCTCACGGCGAGAATGCACGATGAAGGACACCTGCATGCCCTTCAGGATGCGGTCGTTCAGAAGCCGGTCAGCAGCGTTGTTCCAGTATGCGGTGAAATCCGTCAGCTTTCGATTGTTGACGATCACCAGCAGGTCGTAATCGGAGCGATAGCCTTTGCCAATGTGCTCCTCATCCACCCAATCGCCGCGCGCATGACTGCCAAAGAGAATGACCTTGAGGATCCGCCCCTTTTTCTTGAACTCCGCCGTGCCCTCCCTCAACGCATCCTCGAACTCTTCGCGCAGGATTTCGACCGCACGCGCGAGTTCCCGCCTCTTGGCATCAGGCAAGTGATCGAGGCTGGATTTCATCATTGTCGAAAAGAACTTTCGCTTCGCGGGCGATGGGCCCACCCGATTTTAGCCGGTCAAACGTAGTGCGCAACCCAGACGGGTCGAGTTCCCGCCGTCATCAACAAACAGTCAGTCCTTCGCGTGGGGATCCGTCGGTCAAGTTGGTGATAACTTGCCCAAAAGTGCCGGCGAATTCAACGAAGCAACCGTAATGATTTCTTCGCATTAGCTTCACAATCGGCGGTCAGCACTTGACGTGGACGAATTTTGCACCGTCGCTCGCAATCGACCCACCAACTCAAAACCCTGCTCAGTACTGGTGTAACTGAGCAGGGTCACCGTCGTCAGCCGCCGAAGCCGAAACCGACTGGCATATCTTCAAGGGCAATGCCAAAAGGCTCAAGGCTCTTGACGATCCATGTCTGATTGTTGCCGATGCGGCGGTTGTACTCAGCCCAGGCCGACACAAAGGACTTGAAGGTCTCGTCGGAACCGTAGTTAAGTGCGATGACCGAAGGCGTGGCCAGAACCGGGGTTGGCACGTTGACGCCTCCAACCGCCGGGGCCTTCTTGGAAATCACCAGGCCATTAAGCATAGTGTTGACGAGACCGTCGGCCTTGCCCGTCGTCACAGCGACGATCGCCTCGTCACGCGTCTTGAAGCGAAGGATGTTTGCCTTCGGCAGATACTGTTGCGTGATCAAGTCCTGAGCTGAGCCGAGGTCGACGGCGAAGGTGTATTTCGGATCGTTCAGTTCGCTCCAGGTCTTGTTATTGACTTCATCCTTGGACGACACGACCACAAAGCTGTTGTAGTAGGTCGGATCGGAGAACGACACGGACATCGCCCTCACAGGGGTTGCGGTGACCGCAAAAGCCATATCGACCTTGCCGCTTTGCACATCGAGGATTGCATTCGACCAACTCGACTCGACCACTTCAAGCTTCACATCAAGCGTTCTGGCGATGTCGGTGGCCATATCAATGACAAATCCTTGCCACTCTCCTGTGCGCGGATCCTTGTTGAAATAGGGAACTTCATTGAGGATCGCGGGGATACGAAGAGCACCACGCGCCCTTATATCCTCGATCGTACCAGCAGACGCCGTCGTTCCCAGCAATGACAGGGCGACGGCGGCGCAACTACAGATTTTCGCAATAACATTCATTCTCGGTTCTCCATATTCCCCTGTTTGATTTTATCAGTCATGCGCCTTCTTTGGTCCTTGCGACCGCGAGCAGGTTACCGCGCAGTCAGCCGGGGACAATGCTAGAGAATCGACCACGCTTATCCCGTTTTTTGTAGGTTGCCGGTTTACGGCGCTGCAGGAGTGAGTTCGCCGCTGCGCGGAGGATCCAGGACGGGGCCGACCAGCTCTGACTGACATTCCGCAAAAAGCTGCTGTACCGCCGGATGCTTTTGCAGAAAGCCTGCACTACCGAAGTACACGCGGACCTCTGGCAGGTTTGCCAGCTTCGTGCTGACGATGGTTTTGTCTTCCGGCAGGACGCACCAGGACGGGATGATTGAAAAGCCCATACCCTCCTCGACGCAGCGTTTCACGCTGGAACTTCCCGAGGTAGAAATCACGGGCTGGACGACGGCTCCATCGCGACCGAGGAAGTCGACCGCAAGATTGCGCAAAGTCTGACCCGGCTCATAGGTGATGAACGGCCGATCCTTCGCCCACAACGGGATGTCCTTCTGCTCCGGTGGCGCTCCCCATTGACAAGGATAGACAAGGCTGAGGTGATAACTACCCAACAGCCGCTGCGGCACGACCGGGTCACCGAAGTACCGCTCCGAAATACACACATCCAGGCTTCCGTTCTTGACAAGCTCCGCCAAGACCGTGTCGCGCTCATAGACGGCGAACTCCATGTCTGGAAAACTCTCGCGAAATTTCGAAAGCACCTTTGGAAAAAGGTAGAAGAAAATTGCTTGCGGCATTCCCACACGCAGCGATGACCGTTGGCTCTCGATCAGCTTGCTCAGCCGCTCCAGCATGATGTCCAGCTCGGGATGCAGCAGGTTGTACAGTGCGCGCCCCCTCGGGGTCAGCGTGATCCGCTTAGCACCCTGCTCGGAATCTATGAGCTTTCCGTTGAGCAATTGCTCCAACCGTCGAACATGGTTTGAGGCCGACTGATAGCTCAAGTTAAGCTCCCGCGCCGCACCGGAATATGACCCGTATCTGGCGACCTGGTAGAACGTCTGGATGAGCGTGAGGCTGATTTTGGCCATAACTGTATTCCCCCGCCCTGAGGATTAAGGGGCCCTTCGTTAGTAGCCGATACAAATTTCGTGAACAAGCAACGGCGTCTTCTTGTATCGACGCCAGCCGCCGGCAGCCCGCAACATAGGGCGAGTTAGAAACAGTGCCGGTTCAACAACGATGCCATTTGCACAGCCATCTTCCGTCGTCATAGCCGGTTCCGGAATCGTCGGTGCGGCGGCGGCCTATTTTCTTGCGCGCCGCGGAGTGAGGGTCGACCTGTTCGATGCGGATGTTCCGGCATCGCAGGCCACGGGAGCAGCCGACGGTGCGGTTTCCGTGGCGAGCAAACGCCCCGGTCCGATGATGGAGGCGGCGCTTTGCGGCATCGCGCTCTATCGCCAGCTGGCGCGAGACGGTCTGTTTGCAGATTGCTTCAAAAGCCGATCGACCTTCATCGTCGCAACCTCCAAGGCGGAGTGCGATGTCCTTGAAGCCCACTCGAAGGCACTTGTAGGTGCTGGCGTGCGGACGGCGACACTTGCCCCGCAGGCTGCCCGCAATCGATTTCCCGTACTGTCGCCGGACGCGTTGATGATCGTCGAGGTGCATGATGAGGGTCACGCGATCGGCTATCAAATCGTGCACCGCTTCCTCACAGCTGCCGGTGTCGTTGTTCACCGCGGCCACGCTGTTGAGAGCCTGCTTCTTGCGAGTGACGGCAGCCGTGTCGAGGGTGTCGCCACGGCGAAAGGCGACGTCAGAGCCGACGCAGTGGTCGTTGCAGCTGGCACCGGATCGGCCCGATTGCTCGGTATTGAACACGCCCTTATCCCACGCAAGGGTCAGCTTCTCATCACCGAAAGGGCGCGCGCACTGAACGCGGCCATGCCCGGGGCGATCATGTCAGGGCGATATCTGCTCAGCAAGGGCAGCCAAAATGCCCCACAAGCCAAACTCCCGAAGGGACTGGGGCTTGTCATCGACCCCCTGCAAACGGGGCAGTTCCTGATTGGAGGAACACGCGAAGATCATGGGGACCGCCGCAACAATGACATCGACGCGGTATCGCGGATCTTGCGAGATGCCGTCGCCCTTGTGCCGGGCCTTGCCGATGTGAGGCTTCTGCGCAGCTTTGCCGGAGTCCGCACGGCGGTGATCGATGGGCTGCCACTGGTCGGGCGATTACCGCATCTCATAAATGCCTATGTCGCGACCGGCTTCGAGGGCGACGGCATTTGCCTCGGGCCGATCACCGGAAAGGCAATTTCGCAGATGGTCTGCGGGGAGACGCCGGATATGTCGCTTGCGGCATTCGACCCTGCACGGTTCGGGAAAAGTGAGACCGTCGCATGGGCGTGAATGACATGAACGGTCCCAGAACGTTGCGCTGGATGTCGCAGGATATCCCGTTTCGCCAAGGTGAAAGCGTCGCGGCAGCACTGGAGGCAGCCGGGATCACGAGCTTCGGCCGCGACGCCGTTGACCGCGAAACCCGATATTTTTGCGGCATCGGTGCCTGCCAATGTTGCCTCGTCAGCATCAATGGCGTCGCTACGGAAGCCTGCCTTACCCCGGCATGGGATGGGATGGTGATTGTTGGATTGGAGGCGGACCTTGACTGATCTGGACATCATCGTTGTTGGAGGCGGGGCTGCCGGGATTTCCGCCGCCCTAGAGGCAAGCGGATCTGGCCTCTCAGTCGAGATCATCGAGCAGCGACCGAATGTCGGCGGCGCGATATATCGCCAACCGATCGACGGCGTTGAAGCCGTACCTCAGCCCCGCACGGCACGGGCTCGATGGAAGGCCCTTTTTTCCGCCTATCGACAATCGGGCATTCGACTGCGCCACTCCTGTGTCTTTCTCGGCATCGACAGTGATGGGCTCGTCCTCGTCGAGGATCGCCTTCACGGCGCCGTCGTGCATCTCAAGGCGCGCGCGGTCGTGATCGCAACAGGGGCAATCGAAAAGATACTGCCTCGTCCAGGCTGGGAACTTTCGGGCGTTTCCACCGCCGGCGGGTTGCAAGTCATGATGAAGGAAACAGGACGACCGCCGAACGGCAGAATCCTACTTGCCGGAGGCGGCCCGCTTCTTATCGCAGTCGCCGCGCAAATGGCCAAGTTGGGAAACCCGCCAGTCGCCGTCGTTGAAGCGGGCGATCCCATTCGGCACCCGCTGGTCACCTTTGGCCTGTTTGCTTACCCCAGACTTCTGAGCGAGGCATTTTCCTATCTGTGCGAGATGACGGCAAACCGAACCCCTTGGCTGCGAGGCTGTGTCCTCACAGGGGTTCGGCGATGCGACACGGGCCTGGAGGCGACGCTGCGTGATCGGAGAGGTCAATCACAGACGATCATAGTCGATCGTGTCGGCCTCCACGACGGCGTGAGATCAAACCACTTCGGCCTTCCCGATGCCGCTACGAAGGCGGACGCCCGACCAATCATCATGAGGGCTGGCGACTGCCGGGAAGCGCTCGGTTCGATCGCAGCAGAAGCCGATGGCAGGCGCGTGGGGCGCCAGGTGGTGAACCTATTGTCCGGTAAAACGCGCGCACTCAAGGACGTCGAGGCCGCGATCGCACAACAGCGTCGCGCTCAGAGCCTGCTCTCAGCGCTGTTTGCGCCGGTCGACCCCACCTCCCCGCTGGCCACCCTTCCTGACGAGACTATCTTGTGCCGCTGCGAAGGCCGCACGATTGGGGATCTCCGGCTGCTTGCACAACGGAGCGATGGCCTCTCCGGACGTGAAGTGAAACACAACGGCCGATTTTCGATGGGGGCCTGCCAAGGGCGCTTCTGCGCCGCAAACGTTGCCGAAGTGCTGAACCTCATCAGCCCGTTGCAGGCGCCAGCAGCGGCCAACGATTTGACGGGCCAGCGCTGGCCCATCCGCCCAGTATCCATCGGCGCTTTGACGCGCGCCATTTCCCAACACAATTCGAACGATGAACGAGGTTCCAAATGACGTCCCTGCAGAAAATCGCTCCCACCCCAGCTCGCCCGATCATGGTCCGTAATCCTTTCAACGGGCAGATCGTCGGCGAGATTGCGGAGCATTCCGGAGCGGAGGTCGCCGCCACTGTTTTGCGCGCCAAGACGGCGCAGCGCGAATTCCGATACTCCACGCCTGCGGTTCGGCGGGCACTATTGAACGCCCTGGCAGCCGAGATTGCCAAGGACGCAGAGAACCTGGCCCGGATCATTTCATCGGAAATGGGCAAGACGATCCGCGAAGCGCGCAACGAGGTGCGTCGCGCCCAGAACACGTTGAAGCTCTCGGGAGATGCGGCAACGTTTCTCGACGGTGAGGCACTGCATTGCGCGATCGTTGAAGGTGGTGCCGATCGTCTTGCCACAATCACATACGAGCCCGTTGGGGTCATCGGCGCCATCACGCCTTTCAATTACCCGCTCAACCTTTTGTGCCACAAGCTCGGACCGGCCATTGCCGCCGGCAATGCCGTCGTCGCCAAACCCTCGCCGAAGGCTCCGCTGGCTGCGGCTCGCCTCTTCGAACTCACGCAGAAGGCAAACTGGCCGCGCGATCTTTTCCAGGTCATCCATGGTGGCGCGGACTGCGCCCTGTCGCTTGCCCGTGCTCCTATTGATCTGCTTTCTTTCACGGGGGGCCCGCGCGCCGGCCTCGCGCTCAAGAATGCCAGTGGTCTCATCCGTTGCCTGATGGAGCTCGGGGGCAACGACCCGCTGTTCGTGCTACCCGATGCTGATTTGGACAAGGCCGTCGCGACTGCGGTCGGCCACCGGTTCGAAATCGCCGGCCAAAGCTGCGCAGCGGTGAAGAAGCTGTACCTCCATAAAGACATCGAGCAGGTGTTCACACAACGCCTCCTCGCCGCCGTCGATGCCATCGAGTTCGGCGATCCGTCGAACGACGACACAGACATGGGGACGGTTATCGATCTGCCGGCGGCCCAGGAGGTGGCACAACGCGTCAGGGCCAGCGTTGCCGGTGGCGCGAAGCTGCTGACCGGCGGCAATCACGAAAGCACGCTCTTTTCGCCAACCGTAATCTCTGACGTCGAACCGAATTCCGCTGTTATCGCCGACGAGACGTTCGGTCCTGTTATCGCCATCCGCAGCTTCACCGATCCAAACGCTGCAATTGCCGAAGTCAACGCAGGAGCCTTTGGCCTGCAGGCCGGCGTTTTCACCAACGATCATGCGCTAATCAAGACGTTCTCCCGCGAACTCATGGTTGGTGGTGTCATGGTCAACGAAGGCCCTGATTTCCGCGCGGAGCACGTCCCGTTCGGCGGCGTCAAACGCAGCGGTCTCGGCCGTGAGGGCGTTCGTATCGCCCTTCGGGAGATGTCGGAGCAAAAAGTGGTCATCGACTGAGGAACAGCCGCGATGCGCATCGGAATCGTTGGAGCCTCTGGACGGGTGGGAACACGGCTCGTCGAAGCGGTTCTTGAAAGTCCCGGGCTCGAATTGGCAGCGGCCCTGGTGTCACCGGGATCTCGACTCGTCGGGGTCCCTGTAGCTGGCGGCAGCATCGAGTATCGTCCCGCCGAAGCAGCGATGAAAAGTCATTGCGACGTCATGATCGACTTCTCCACGCCTGCTGCAAGCATGGCGCTGCAGCGAGACATCGGGACCAAGGCAATTCCCATGGTTATCGGGACAACGGGCTTCTCAAGAGAAGACGATGCACTGCTGGACAAATGCAGCATGCATCGCCCGATGATGATCAGCGCCAACTTCGCATGTGGCTTTGAAGCCTTCAAGCGATCGGCATTGGCGTTTGCCTCCAGGATGCCGGGCGCAGAGATAACGGTCTTGGAAACCTACCACGCCCGCAAGAAAACCGATCCCTCGGGAACATCCCGCCTTCTGTCGGCACAGTTGCGAGCCGAGCGTAGCCGCGTCATGGGCTTCGATGCACCTGAGCCGCCGATCGCGGTTAACCGCGAGGGCGACACCGTCGGCATCAACGAAGTTCGCTTCGACATGGGCGCGGCCGAGGCGGTGTTCTCCTATCGCGTGCACACGGTCGCTGCCTACGCCGAAGGGGCCATTGCGGCCGCACAATGGCTGGTCTCGAGCGCCGTTTCCCGTGGCCGATACACTTTGGCAGACAGCTTGAACGACTGACAATTTGAGAGAGGAAACCGAAATGACAGCACTTTCAGATCGCTTCAAAGGCGTATTTACCGCCCTGGTTACCCCCTTTAGGGACGGTGGCGTCGACTACGCATCGTATGACGCGCTTGTTGAACGACAGATTGCTGCCGGCGTATCCGGCCTCGTTCCCGTTGGAACAACAGGAGAAGCAGCGACCCTTTCGGATGACGAAGCCGTCGAAGTCATCGCTCGCACTGTTCGGATCGCGGCCGGCCAGGTCATGGTGATGGCCGGCGCCGGCGCCAACGACACGACCAAGACGGTCGACAAGATCAAGCGTGCAGAGGCCGCAGGCGCAGATGCCGTGTTGATCGTGACGCCATACTACAACAAGCCGAGTCAGGCTGGACTGATCGCGCATTATGGTGCTGCCGCGTCAGCAACCTCACTGCCGATGATGCTATATTCGGTGCCCGGCCGCTGCGGCGTGGAAATCGCGCCCGAAACCTGCGCAACGCTTGTCGAAAGGCACGAGAATGTCGTCGCCATCAAGGAGGCCGGCGGCACGGCGGCTCGGGTAACCCAGCTGCGTACAGCCTGCGGCGACCGGCTTGTCATTCATTCCGGTGACGACGGCATGACGTTGCCCTTCCTTTCGCTCGGCGCCGTGGGGGTGACAAGTGTCGTTGCCAACATCGCACCCCGCGAGATGGTGGCGATGGTCGATGCCTGGCATGCGGGCGAAACCGTCAAGGCGCTGGCGCTTCACGAACTGATCGCAGAGCTGACGGACGGCATGTTCATTGAATCCAACCCGGGCCCTGTCAAAGCTGCTCTTGCGCTCGCCAATCTCGCAGGTCCGGAAATGCGATTGCCGATGGTTCCCATTTCAGATGCAAACCGGAACAAGCTTTCCGGCATTCTCAATCGCTTCGGGTCCGCAGCTACCGCCTTCCAAGAAATGCGGTAAGGCTCACCATCAGCTTTGCATTGTCCCTACGAAATGGACAGACGAGTATCGCGTGTCGGTCCCTGCCGATCTCAGGAACCCACACCACAGACCAGGGGAACACTATGTTTGCGAGCCCACTTGATAGCCGGTGTCCTGACTTGGACCGCGGCAACTCAACGCATCCGCGGCGGCCAGACAGGAGAACGAGATGAGCTATAACTGGGACTTTCATTCCGTCTGGCAGTATTACGATCTTTTCCTCTGGGGGCTCTGGATCACCGTTGTCTACACTTTCAGTTCGATCTTTTTCGGCGTCATCATCGGTTTCATAACCTGCGCGGCACGGCTGTCTGGCTGGAAACTCCTGAACCTCACGGCCCGTGCCTACCAGGAAATCTTCCGGTGCACGCCGCTTTTGGTTCAGTTGCTCTGGTTCTACTATGCGTTCCCGCTGCTGATCGGGGGCTCCGTTGACAATCGTGTCGCGGCCATGCTGACGCTCTCGCTCTATGTCGGTGCGTTCTATGCGGAAATCTTCCGCGGCGGCATCGTTTCGATCGACAAGGGGCAGCGAGAGGCAGCCGCCGCGATCGGCATGAGCCCGATGCAGTCTATGAGCCGGATCATCCTGCCACAGGCGCTGAAACGCGTTCTGCCCTCCTTCATCAACCAGTCAGTCATTCAGTTCAAGAACACCTCGCTGGTCTCGGTCATCTCCGTCGCCGATCTCGCCTATATGGCCGCGGTCGTGAACGGCCAGACCTATCGTCCGCTCGAATCCTACACCGTGATGGCCGCACTCTACATCGCCATGCTCCTGCCTTTGACGCAGGCAGCGGACTGGATCGAAAAACGCCTCAGGGTCAGCGACTAAAGGAAGAGAGCCCGAACATGATAGCGAACTCCCAAACATCTGACCCTATCCTCGAGGCCCGCGGCCTCAGAAAAAACTACGGAGCTCTTGAGGTCCTCAAGGGGCTGGACCTCAGTCTTGCACGCGGGGAAGTCGTGGCATTGATCGGCCCTTCCGGGTCGGGCAAGTCAACCTTCATCCGGTGCCTCAACATGATGGAGACGCCGACTGCCGGCGAGATCCGCTTCCGCCAGCAACAAGTCGGCGACCGTTTCAACGACCGGGGCACAAAGATCGGCATCGGCAAGCTGCGCCGGCATGTCGGCATGGTTTTCCAGCACTTCAACTTGTTTCCCCACAAGACCGTCCTGCAGAATGTGACCGAGGGGCCGATTATCGTGTGCAAACGCCCGCCGCGGGAGGCCCGAGAGCTGGCGATGGACCTTCTCGGCCAGGTCGGCCTTGCCGACAAGCATGCCGCCTATCCCAACCATCTTTCGGGCGGCCAAAAACAGCGTGTTGCCATCGCCCGTGCCCTTGCCATGGAGCCGGAAGTTCTTCTGCTCGACGAGGTGACGAGTGCGCTCGACCCGGAATTGGTCGGCGAAGTTCTCGCGGTCATTCGCAATCTTGCCGACAAGGGTATGACCATGGCGATCGTGACGCACGAAATGGCCTTCGCGGCTGATGTTTCCGACCGGGTTCTCTTTCTCGATCAGGGAGTTATTGCCGAGACCGGCACGTCCGATGAAGTCATTCTCAATCCGCAGAATCCACGGCTGCAAGCGTTCGTGTCGCGGTTCAAGGGATAAGGTGCCATGCCCAAAATGAAAGTGACCATCGTCGGCGCCGGCAATATCGGGTCGGCCCTGGCGTCGATCTTGGCCGGACCTGAGGAATTTTCGATACAGGTCCTCGACCGTTCCGAAGAGGCCCTGGATAGGTTGGAAGACCTGAACATCGCGGCGGAGCTGCGCACCTACACGCATGACGAAGAGTTGCAGAAAATCCTCTCGGACCAGGATGTGGCTGTCGCCGCCGTCCCGCAAAGCATTGTGCCGCAGATCGCAACGGCTGCGGCTCGTTCGGACACGCACTATCTCGATTTCGTTTGCGCGACGCCGGAGACGCTATCCATTCTGGCTCCTCTGGCCGAACACCGAGCCGTCTTCACGGGGTGCGGGGTCTCGCCAGGCATTATCGGAAATGTCGCCTACGGCCTTCTTGAGGCCTTTGCGCCAGTCACCGATCTGACAATTCGGGTCGGAGCCATACCAAAGGTTTCCACAAACCGCATAGGCTATGGGCAAATATGGAACGTCGATGGCCTCATCGATGAATATACGCAACCAAGTGCGGCCGTTCGCGACGGCAAGGCAGTCATGCTATCGCCGCTCGAGAACTACGGGCATCTGAGCATCGATGGAGTGCGCTACGAAGAATTCGTGACATCAGGTGGTCTTGCCGATCTATCGATCTTCGGTGATCCGGGTCCGAAGAACGTCACGTTCAAGACGATCCGATACCCGGGACATCTCGATTACATGCGTTTCCTTCTCGATGATCTGGGCCTGCGCAATCGTCGCGACGCGTTAAGATCACTCCTTTACAACGGTTTGCCGATCGTCAAAGACGACGTGCTCTTGCTGGTCGTGACGGCAAGTGGATATCAGCGGCAACGGCCGATCGAACGCACTGTTTGCCACCGGTTTTCGCCAATTCCGGTGTCAGGCAGATTGAACGCATTGACGTCGGTTGCCACGGGGTATGCCGCAACGTTGTTGGCAATGTTGTACAGAGGAGAAATTCCGCCCGTCGGCTTCGTCCCTCACCACGCGATCAATACCGAGACACTCCTGTCGAGTCCGTTTCTTAAGCCATTGATACACCCCGGCATTGCTGCAGACCAACTAGCCTATTTGATGCGACCATGCGGCTTTAGCTAACGCGCAAGGATGGCGTGTCTGTCGTCAGAGCTGGCCGTGAACCCAGCCGGTACTTGCTAAGCACGATTTTGCGAGACCTGCAGGAACAGTTCTTGTTCTGGCCCCCACTCGATTGGACGAACCTTTATCGAGACCGCGATTGGAAACGCTCTTATCGCGAAATCCTGCAGCCAATGCGGAGACCCGTGGTCGGATATGCGATTTTACGCAATTTGCTTTGCTCCATCCGGGCACCTCGCCACTCGGTCCGCTCGCTTTCGCGAATTCGCGCTTCGCGCGATAAGTCGAGGTCGGCCCAGCTAATTCTGCGCGAACAAGGGCGTTCCCCTTGATACATTACGCGATTTTGTTGCGGCAACATCGTCGCCATATCGTTCACACTGGCGAAAGCATCCGTCGACGCATGAATTTGTTTGGCTGAATCTGTAGTCGCTTGACAAAGCAATCGAGACGCGTTCTATTCCGCTTGCAGACTAAAGATGTAAGACTATCTGCAAGATGGTCTTACTGTGTCTGGTTCCTGGCAAAGTGTCCTCTTGCAGATGTCATAGCGACGTTGGGAGGACGCCGTAATGCACGGAAGCAAGATAGCCCTTAGGGGCGTTCCAGATATTATTTCCCACATTGATGCGAATGACGGTATTCGAGGCCGCGCCGGTGTTATCTGGTGGCTCGCCCTCGGTGGCCTGTTCCTTGATGCCTTTGCCAATTCTGCCCTGAGTGCCGGCCTTGGACCAATGACACGCGATCTAGGATTGGATGCGGCGCAGGTCGCTCTGATGACGTCCTTCGCCTCGTGGGTGTCGATTGCGTTCAATCCGATCGGTGGCTGGATGGCCGACCGCTGGGGCCGCATGCGCCCGCTGATCCTCGCAAAATTGATCGCGCTCATTGGGGCGGTACTGGTGATGACGGCCCACTCCTATGAAGTCATCCTTCTGGGACGGTTCTTTGTTGGCGCCGCCTACGGTATCGATTTTGCTATCGCCATGGCTGTGCTTGCCGAATTCACGCCGGCGCGCCTGCGCAGTCGCCTCAATACCTGGCAGGGCATCTGGTACACCGCCGTGTGCACAAATGTGCTTCTCGCCATGCTGTTTTACAGCTGGGACGTGGGCGACTCGATCTGGCGCTATTCCGTCGCTGCAACCGGCGTCTTTGCTTTTGCGATCATGATGCTGCAACTGGTGTTCATGGTTGAAAGCCCGATCTGGCTTGCCCGCAAGGAGCGGCTGGAAGAGGCTGCCCGCGCGATGACCCGCATCTATCGTCGTGATTTCATTGCTGCCGTGCCCGAAGACCGTTTGCCGGTTCTGAATCAGGCCCGTCGCGGCATTGCCAATGTCGCCCTGATTTTCCGTGGCATCTATCTGCCGCGCACCATTCTTGCCGCGACCGTCCAGATCGGACAGTCGATTCAGTATTTTGCCGTGGGCTGGTACTTGCCGCTCATCAGTGCAGCGCTCTTCGGCAAGGATTTCCTCTATGCCATGACGGGTACGCTGGTGTTCAACGTATTCGGCATCATCGGCGGCTTCTCTTCGCCGGTCATCGGCCGCGTACTCGGCCTTCGCAAGGCTTCGGCCATCGGCTTTGGTGCGGTTTTCGTCATGCTGGTCATCATGGGCCTGTTCCACGACACTATGCCGATCTGGCTCGCGATCATCGTGCCTTCGCTGTTCATCCTTTTCCACTCCGGTGGTCCAGGCGCAAATGGCAAGAGCCTGTCGTCGCTGTCGTTCCGCAGCGAGCTGCGCGCAGGTGCCAACGGCGTTATCGGTGCGCTTGGCGCCATGGGGGCGGCCCTCGGCTTGCTGGTCTTCCCGATCTTCCGTGAGACCTATGGTCTCGGCACGACCTTCCTGATCCTTTCGGTGGTTCCGCTGATTGCCTGCATCATCTGCTCGGTCATTCAATGGGATCCGACCCGCACCACGGTCAGCCCGGACGCCGAACCGGATGCACCACAGTTCGAAGGCGACAAGTAACAAGGGAGGGGAATGTGAACGGACGCAGACAGGTCATTCTGGCCATTGACGAAGGAACGTCCGGAACCCGGGCCGCGCTTGTCGCGGCCGACGGTTCGGTCTCCGCCGTCAACTACACTACGCTTGCCGTATCTTCGCCGCGTCACAACGTAGTGGAGCAGGACGCTGATGTTCTTTTGCAAAAGACCATCGACGTCTGCGGCAAAACGATTGCCGCGGCTCGAGATACGGGCCTAGAAATTGCAGCAATAGCAATCGCCACGCAACGCGCAACCGGTGTTTTGTGGGATACCGAGTCCGGCCGGGCGCTGGTTCCAGCCATGGTCTGGCAGGATTCCCGCTATGCCGACGAGCTGAAGCCGCTTGGAGCTGTCTGGGATGCGAAACTCGTGGCGCTCGCAGGGCGCCCGGTTGGTGGACGAGCGATCTATCTATGGGCTGCGCGCCATATGCAAAAGACGCCCGCCGTGCGTGAGGCATGGAAGGCAAGAAGGCTTGCCTTCGGCACTGTCGACAGCTGGCTGCTTTGGAACCTGTCTGAAGAACGGAAAGCCGTCACAACACCGACCAACGCCACATCCGCCGGCGCCTATGTCCTCGGTGAGCATCGCTATTTCACCGACTGGATAGAGGCGCAGGGCTTTCCGGTGGAACTGTTGCCTGAACTGAAGCAGGACGCCGATGATTTCGGCTACACGAGAAAGGAAGTCCTGGGTATTCGCGTGCCGATCAAGGCGTCGTGCGGCGACCAGTTGGGCGGACTTGTCGGTCTTGGCTGCCACGATGCCGGTCTGGCCATGTGCGTGCACGGTACGGGCAGTTTCGTCGATCTTGTGATCGGAAAGCAGACGCCCAAAAATCCCGGCCTCTATGAGGCGACGTTCACCATGACGGCCTGGCGGAGCGACAATCTCTCGCATTTCGCGGTCGAGACCTATGCCGCCACGACCGGATCGGCGCTCAACTGGCTTTGCAATGAAATGCGCTGGTTCGAGAATGCCAAAGAGGTTAGCGAACTGGCTTCGACGGTTTCGTCTTCCGATGGTCTCTTCTTTATGCCGACGCTGACGGGATTGCGCCAGCCGAACATCGTGCCGGATGGCAGAGCATCGCTGACCGGGCTTTCTTTGGCCCACAGCCGGGCGCATCTCGCGCATGCCATTCTGGAGGGCATTGCACATTCGGTTGTTTCCTGTGCTGAGGCGAGCTCGGAGGTAGCAGGCGTTCCGGTTCGGGAAGTAGTGGCTGGCGGAGGGCTTTCCTCGAGTGATGCGCTGCTGCAGCTACAGGCTGATCTGAGCGGGGTTCCGGTGCGGCGCATGGCGGATCAGGATCGTGCCAGCCTACGTGGCACCGCGTTTCTGGCTGGCAGCGAGGGATTGCTCTGGAGCGACCTTGCGGAGGCTCGCGCCACGCTACCCGAAGGCAATCTTTTCATCCCCAAGGCCAGCGAAGCGGAAAGACAGGACCGTCGAGCCCGATGGCATTCCCTTACGGATGAGGAAGTCGCACGCGTTCAATCCGGTCACTACCGCTAGTTTTTTTAACGCGCATTTTTCCGAGGAACGATCACACTTTTCGGAATGCGCTCCAACAGGAGTTGAAATGCTGAATCTGCGCTCCCGGCGCGCGGACAAGGAACGCGCCCGGATGATCCGCACCGAACCACTAAGGTTGAACCGGTCGGAACAGGAAGACCGTCTTGCCGCTGAAACCTACGATATTCTGATCGTAGGCGGCGGCGTGACCGGTGCCTACTGTGCCTTCGATGCAAGTCTGCGCGGCTTTCGTGTCGCGCTGATCGAGAAAGATGATTTTGCATCAGGTACATCGTCAAAATCATCCAAGATGGTGCATGGCGGCTTGCGCTATATCGAACAGGGTAATCTTGGGCTCGTGCGCCATTCTCTGCTTGAACGCCAGCGCCTCAGGCGTAATGCAGGCCATCTGGTTCAGCGCTTGCCTTTTCTGTTCCCTATTCTTGAACGGGATGGCGTGTTCGATGCGCGCTTCGCCAAGGCGTTTGAAGGGTTACTCTGGACATATGACCTGGCTGGAGGCTGGCGCGAAGGCATTCTGCACCAGAAGCTGACCGCCGCCGAAGTGCTGGCGCATTGCCCGACTTTCAAGGACGAATATCTGCGCGGTGGGCTCATGTACTTCGATGCCCGCGTTGATGATGCACGCTTGACGCTGGCGCTTGCCCGCTCTGCCGGCTTCCATGGAGCTACGGTTCTCAACCACTCGAAGGTCGCCGAGATTACCCGCAGTTCGGGGCGGGTCGACGGTGCAATCGTTCACACCGTTGAGGGCAAGGAAATTAGGGTGCACGCCAAGACCGTCATCATGGCGACGGGGGTGTGGCTACGAGACTGGATGGGGCTTGGCAAGGACGGCGAAAAGCCGTTGCATGTGCGCCCAGCCAAAGGCGTTCACGTGGCGATCCCTTGGTTGAAGATTCGCAATGACTGCACTGTAACGGTGCCGGTGCCGGGTCGCAGCCGCCGTGCGACAATCACGCGCTGGGGCAATGTCTCCTATCTCGGAACGACCGACGAGGATTACCAGGGAGATCTTGACGACGTGCATTGCACGCGTCGCGAACTCGATTTCCTGATCGAAGGCGCCTGCAGCGCGCTCAATATTGACCTGACGCCGGAAGATGTCGTCGGCAGCATTGCCGGGTGCCGCCCGCTGGTGGCCGCTTCATCAGGTGGCAGCACCATGGACGTCAAACGCGACCATTCCGTGCATGTTGCGCCTGACGGCCTCGTCACGATCGTGGGCGGCAAGCTGACGACCTCTCGCCATATGGCCGAACAGACGGTGGACGCCGCCGCGAGAGTTCTCGGCGACCGCCGCCGCTGTACCACGAAGAAGGCATTTCTGTTGGGCGCTGCCGGCTATGACGCGCAAGCAATCGTGGCGTCTGGCGGTATGGAGGCGCATCTGGGCGAGCGTTACGGCACGGAAGCGCGCTTTGTGAGCGATCTGATCGCGGCGCGCCCGGAACTGGCCAAGCCGGTTGTGAATGGCTTGCCCTATACCGGCGGCGAAGTCGTCTACGCCGCGCGGCACGAGCTTGCCCGGACAATCGACGACGTGCTTTCGCGCCGTATGCGTGCCCGTCTGATGGCGCGCGATGCCTCGGCCCGCGCGGCCGCGAAGGTGGGCGCCTTGCTGGGGGAGGAACTTGGTCTTCCCCAGGCCGAAATCGACCAACAGGTCGCCGCCTATATTGCCGCGACCGAAAAAGAAAAGTCCATTCTCACAGGAGCGAACTGAACATGATCAGCAAGGAAGCCATCAAGCGCGGTTACAATCGCGGAAATTATGTCGTCGGTGCCCCGACCCAACCGCACTATGCCGGTAACATCACCGAAATTGGCACCAAGGCCGATCTGGCTCAGAATGCCGTTTCAGTCGAAGCTGCTCTCGTGAAGAAACTGCGCGAGATTGCAGACGAGGTTATGACCGAGCGGGATGATCTCGTCGTGAACACTCGGGACTGGTGGGCCCGTACGATGATCGCGGAAACGAGTGGAAAGCCCGCGACGGTTGATGGCGTGTTCGTCCGTGTTTCGACGGTTGAGCAGGTGCAGGCTGTCATGCACCTTGCGCATGAAGCCAAGGTGCCTGTCACGGTTTCTGCCGGGCGCTCCAACGTCACGGGCGCGGCCCTGCCTCTGCGCGGCGGCATCGTGCTCGATGTCTGCGCACTCAATCGCCTTGTAAGCTTCGATCCCGATAGCCAGATCGTTGAAGTTGAAGCTGGCATGTTCGGCGATATTTTTGAGGAAACCATCCAGCGCGACTACGGCATGACCATGGGACATTGGCCGTCCTCGTTCGGTATCAGCACTGTCGGAGGCTGGATCGCCTGCCGCGGCGCGGGCCAGCTTTCCACTCGCTACGGCAAGATTGAAGACATGGTCTACGGCATGGAAGTCGTGCTGGCCGACGGTTCGCTGGTGACCGTCGGAAACTATGCCCGCGCGGCCGTCGGGCCGGATCTGCAGCAGCTCTTCATCGGTTCGGAAGGCACGCTCGGCATCATCGTAAGGGCGCGCCTGAAACTGCATCGCCTGCCGGACTATGCCCGCGCCATCGCATTTGGCTTCAAGAGCTTTGCCATCGGTCTGGAAGCCTGCCGCCGTATCATGCAGGGCGGCGCCAATCCGGCAGCGTTGCGTCTTTATGACGAGCTGGAAAGCGGTGTGCAGTTCGGTTTGCCGGAAAGCAACGTGCTGCTGATTGCCGATGAAGGCGCGAAGGAAATGGTCGATGCCGTGATGGCGATCAGCGAAAAAGTGTGCGCCGAACTCGGTGACAAGCTCGATGGCGATACTATCTTCGAGAAGTGGCTCGATACGCGTTATCTCACCGGCAAGAGCGCCGAGGGCTTCAAGCGCAGCCGAGGCTTTGTTGCAGATACGCTGGAAATGACCGGCTGCTGGCGAGATCTTCCCGCAATCTACGACGAGGTTGTTGCCGCCATTAACGCAGTCCCGGGCACACTTGCTGGTTCGGCGCACCAGTCGCATGCCTATGTCGATGGTGCCTGCCTCTACTTTTCGCTGCGCGGCGACGTGGATGTGGAAAAACGAGCCGAGTGGTATCGAGCTGCATGGGATGCTGCCAACGCTGTACTCATCAAATATGGTGCGGCATTGAGCCATCATCACGGCGTTGGGATGCTGCGAGCGCCCTATATGAAGGACGCATTGGGATCAGCATTTCCGCTACTGGAGACCGTGAAGCAGGCACTCGATCCGGACAATCTGCTCAACCCCGGCAAGCTCGGACTTTCGCTCGACATGCCAAGAGACGGGAATTAACGGAATGACATTGGACAGGACGATTGGCGAGCGGCTTTTGCGGGCGCCAGTCATGGCAACGCTATATGGTGTCGATAATGTTCAGGCTTTTCTGGACAGCAAGGCGGAGGTAGGCATCGTCGCCAACATCGCTTTGCGACATGTTGCGGAGGTGCTGAGTGCGCTTAAGAAAAGCAACAAGCTGATCGTTCTGAACATCGACAGTTGCGAGGGCCTGTCACAGGACAAAGGAGCCATCGAATTCCTTGCCGACATAGGCATTTCGATTTTGCTTTCGACCCGCGTCCCAACAATCCAGAAGGCTGCGCAATGCGGCCTTCTCACCATGCAAAAGGTCTTTGTGACAGACCGCTCCACCTGGCCTCGTAGTGTTAAAGCGATTGCGCAAAGCGCCCCCAACTTGGTGCAGCTGATGCCCTCGCCGATGCTCGACTACCTAGGGATGGATGAGAAGCGGAAGCTGCCGCCGATCGTAGCATCCGGCTTCGTCTGTAACGAGGCCGACGTCGAGACCGCTCTATCGCGCGGTGCGGTCGCCGTCTCTTCAAGTAACAAGGCGATCTGGAATTTCAAGCGTTCGAAGATGCCACCTCATGGTCGCCAAAGGTAGGACATGCCCAAGACTTTTTATCAGGTAATCGCGTACTATCACTCCAAACCCGGTTGTGGCGATGCTGTGGAGGCCAGACTTCACGAATTGGCGATGGCCAGCCGAGCCGAGAGTGGGAACATCGCCTACGCGTTTTATCGGTCGCCGGAGAACACCGATCATTTCGCGATTCTCGAAGAATACGTCGATGAAGCTGCCTTCGGCGCTCACCGCTGCAGCGCGCATTTCCAAACGATTGCATTGGAGAAGATCGTGCCAATGCTCGAGACACGAAACGTCAAGGGATTTGTGTGTTCGCGCTGACGGTCAGTGACCAAGTCTACACGAATGGAATGACCATCATGAAAAACTTTGTCTTCAATACCGCCAAATCAATTGTTTTTGAGGCGGGCGCCAATGCGCGCATCGCCGAGATTGTCGGACTGACGCTTGGTCCACGTGTCGTGCTCGTGACTGACAGGGGGCTGCGCCGCCTTGGCCTCATCGATCCCGCGCTGGCATCGTTCGCGAAAGCTGGAATTGAGGTCGCTATTTTCGATGACATCGCTGTCGACCCACCAGAATGCAACGTCCAGGATCTCGCGGCCTTCATCACGGCGTGGGGGGCAACCGGCGTGATTGCCATCGGAGGGGGCTCGCCGATGGACGTGGCCAAGGTGGCGTCACTGGTCGCCAAGACCGGCCAATCGCTCAACGAGGTATTCGGGGTAAACGTTGCGAAGGGACCGCGCATGCCGCTGGTTCTTGTGCCGACCACAGCCGGCACCGGTTCCGAAGTTACGCCGATCGCGATCATAACGACCAACGGAGCTGAAAAGAAGGGAGTTGTCTCCCCACTCCTGCTTCCGGACATTGCGATTCTCGACGCCGAACTGACACTTGGCCTGCCGCCGACGGTGACCGCGGCGACTGGCATCGACGCTATGGTGCATGCCATCGAATCCTATGCGTCTGCTTCCCCCACGAACAATCCGATCTCCAGCGGCCTGTCCAAACAGGCACTGCAATTGCTTGGTGCCCACATTCGCGAAGCTGTATTCAATGGTCATAATACTGTGGCACGCGGCGCGATGCTTCTCGGTTCGCTGCTTGCAGGACAAGCCTTTGCTAACTCGCCGGTCGCTGCCGTGCATGCGCTAGCCTATCCAATCGGCGGGCATTTTCACGTACCTCACGGGCTCTCCAACGCATTGGTACTAACGCATGTGCTTCGTTTCAATCTTCCGCGGGCGGCAAATGCGTACGCTGAAATTGCGGCTTACGCTTTCCCTGATTTGGCGCAACTGCCCTTCGAAACGCGGGCGACTGCCTTCATCGATGCGCTCGATCAGCTTGGCAGAGAGCTGAACATTCCACGGACACTGCGGGAGGTGGGCATTCCAAGACATGCCTTACCTATGCTTGCGCGCGAGGCGATGAAGCAGACCCGTTTGCTCGTGAACAACCCTCGAGATGTTACCGAAGCTAACGCGCTGGCGATCTATGAGGCTGCTTTTTAGCAGTTACTTCGAAGCCTAGAAGTTCGATTTTCTCGAGAAGCGAAGTGATCGAAAAAATGCGCAGTCGCAAAGCACCTGACGCGAGCTTCCGAAGTTCTCCTTGATCGCCGCCCTGAGATTTTGGACCAGATGAATACGGTCAGCCACCTGGCGTGCTACAGGTTTTCGGCGTCAACGATATCGAGACGGCCGAGCTGATCGCGCGCAGGGTCGGCAAGACGGATGTCAATTACATCACCCGGCCATGGAGCGAAGGCAAGAACTCGTCGTCCGAACACATCTCGCCTAGTGACCTCATCAACGCGGATGAGATCATGCGCGTACCGGAAGGCAGGATGATCCTGCTGAGACAGGGGCAGCGGCCGGCCTGGGCCAAGAAGCTTCGATATTACGACGACCCGGAAATCACAGGCCCGTATGATCCGTCATGAATGACGGGACAGACCGGCGTCGCCAACTTTTGTTCCTTGTAGGTCCGAGATATCATCGGCCGTGACATCGCCGGAATGCTGTCCTCGAGAGGCCAGCAAAAAAGAACGCACCAGGCGCCGGCAGCCTCGCGGCCAGAGCCAGTTCGCGCGTGGCTTGACCGGTTAAGAGCCTCGTTTCGGAGGATCAGCATCGCGGCGGCCAACGGCCGGGATCCGGCAAGCCTAGGCCCGGCAAGTCACTCCGCTTGATCGTTGGGGCGTGGCCAACGATTTGAACAAGGGCTTGTCCGGCCCTCATTGCAATGGAGCGCGCGCAACGTTCGCGTGCTCTGAGGACTTGTCCGAAGATCGGTCCGCAGCCCAGCTGCGGGCCGCTTTTGATATGCATGATTTCGTCGCCATCCCTCACTCGGGGGATGGAGCGCTCCGCATCCGCAATGGCCTGCAACTGCAACTGCGACTGCGTGAATGTCTTCATGTCAGTCCTTTCTCGCTTCCAGTTTGAGAAGCTCACCTACCATTTTCGAAACACTCATGAGCGCGCGAACTCCAGCAAGGGTCCGATATCGTGGTTATCGGCCGCCCGAAGTGCAGCAACATAACGGGCTCGGGTCTTGCCCGCATCGACCAGATTTGCCCGGCCCCAGCTAAATGGCGGTCGTCCAAGCTGGCGCCCGAGCAGATCGCCCGCCAGGCGAGAAAATCGGCCGTTTCCGTTTGGGAAGGGATGGATTGCCACCAGCCTGTGGCTGAACCGGACAGCGATCTCGTCGGGTGGAAAGGTCTCGTGTTCGACCCAATAGCGCACGTCGTCAGCCACCTGCCTGACATCCATTGCAATGCGATAGGCATCGACGCCGATGTTTCTAGGTGTTGTCCGGTACTGGCCAGCCCAATGCCAAACGTCCCCAAACATGCGGCGGTGCAACTCACTGAGGAATTCCTGGTCGAGCAGGTCCCTTTTTCGCGACGTCGCCCATCGCAAGCCTTCGCCGATGTTAACTTGCTCGGCCTCGTTCAATTCGTGCCGCAAGGTGATGTAGGAGGGAATGAGCTGCTCCCGTTCCTCAACGGTTAGCGGCGTATTTGCTTCATCGTCGTCCTGGAAAAGAGGGTCCTCCTCCATAGAGTCAATCCTCTTCCCACAGGCGTCGCCCAGCGTCTGCAAGCAAAGCGTCGATAAGCCGGCGACGTTCGTCCTCCAGGTCCGACTTGATCAACGCCTGGTTTTCCAGACGCATCGTATGATCGAGTCGCGTCATCTCCTCACCGACCTTTTCGGCCGCGCGCTCGCGAAGGATATCGTCAAGCGGCTTGATCGGCACGAAAGCGTAGACAAAGGTGCAATTCATTGCCGCGGCCGCTTCCCGTAGCGTCCTGATCGTTGTCGCTCCCGAAACTTCAGCCTTCTCGATCGCCGGTATGCGGGACGGAGCGGCACCCATGCGCATGGCGAGCTGGCGCGTAGTCATGCCGAGGGCCTCGCGGATGGCCTTCATCCAACCACGTGGCGGCGAAATGAGCTCTAGGTCTCGCACCGGCGCCAGACGTCGTTCCAACTGCTTTCGAGCGAGGGCCGCTTGTTTTTTGTTCATCTATTTATGTCCATTTTCGAACAAAATAGCATATAAAAATGAGCAAAGATATCCGTATTGAGCATTTAAAAGTATTCAGCTTGAGTTAGAGCGATCACAAATATATGCGCAATAGCTCAGCAGCTAGGTCCTGATAGCCGCGAGTTTCCAGCGATGGACAATCGGCCGAGCTGTCGTTGGAGAAGCACCGCCGCCAGAGAGGCGAACGATGAGACCCTTGCGCCGAGCCGCTGAAACCGGCATGTCGCGAATTGAGGAGAGGCAGCATGGTACAATTCTAGGACTGGTGCGATTACAACGACACGCCTGTCGGAAATCACTACATCCGGGTCATGAGAGGTCGCGGAGCCGATGAGCAGGTCACCAGTTCAGGTGCGTTCAAAGCCAAGCACGAAATCGACAACCTTCGACGATGACATTTCGCAGGGCCTCAGGATGGTGCGCGCGTCAGAGAGCACATAGAGGTTGAAACTGACGACATCCGCTCCGCCCAGCTCTTCGCCATACCGCCACACTCGCCTCCAATCGGCCGAGCGCCTGACGGTTGCACTCCATCGGCGGCCCTGGAAAATTCCGTGCACGTAGCCCTCGGGAAGCTCCGCAAGCGCCTTCTCGAACTTAACCAGAAACGCAGACGACAGCTCGGACGCCGACTGCGTCATGGCGCCAGGCACTCGTCACAAATGCCACAACCGTCGGCGTCCATCCACGATGCCGAGGGCCACAGGTCAATTCACCAAGCCGATATCTCCACCCTCAGGGGCGCAGTCCAGATTGTCGATCGTTATCGACGATATTGGTCAGGTCAGCCGATATCGAGTTGTCCAGCCGAAAGTGCTGCCAACAGCCTTGTCAATGCCCGCATGAACAAGCGACACTTCATGGGTCGGATTTGATCGTATGAAGATCGATCCATGCCCTTAGCGAGATGGGTCGGCTAGAAAAGAACGTCGCGAACCAAGTCCGAGGCCGAAGGAATCTTCCTCGCGCCCTCAAAAAAAAACGGTCGGGCAAAGGCTCGCCACTTCTGTTTGTTCGAACTGCTCCCTCAGCCTCCAAAGACGATCAGCAAGTCCTTGGCATCGATCTGGTCGCCGGCGCGCACCAGAACTTCGGCAATCGTGCCGTCCTTCTCCGCATGCAAGGCCGTTTCCATCTTCATCGCTTCGA